>JALNVO010000068.1 GCA_023231365.1 Fibrobacteraceae bacterium
AAGGGGATCATTCTCACTAAGCGCTAAAGCGCAAGTGTTCGTGTTTCCCTTGGGGCGGGCTCGATTTCATTGTCGTAAACCAATTTTTAGAAGTACCTTTATTTATATTTTTCTACTTTTAGGCTAACGGGTACCTCTAAAAATTCATTTTTATGAAATTGTCAATAACACATCGCAATAGTTCGTCATTCAAAGATGGCCAATACCGCCAGTATTGGCCACTATTCGTTCCTGCTCTTGCTCCCACAAGGGGATCATTCTCACTAAGCGCTAAAGCGCAAGTGTTCATGTTTCGGTTCTTGACAATTGACGATTTCATCGTCCGCCGCTGCATCTCGGCAATAAAGACAAGCAAGCTTGCCTTTGCTGCACTCGATTTGCAAGCTGTTCACTTTACCAAAGCAGTTTTTAGAGGTACCCTAACGATTTATACGAGGTCAAAATGACGTTCGAAGATATGTACGCACTTGCTTGCAAGCGCAAAAAAGAAATGCCCGAAGAGTCGGGAACCACCAAGCTCTTTCAAAAGGGCCCTCACGCGATTGGCAAAAAGCTCGTAGAAGAAGCCGCCGAATCTTGGATGGCGGCCCGCTTTGAATCTCACGATGCCCAGATCCTCGAACTTTCCCAAGTCCTTTACTATGTGGCTGTAATGATGGCTGAAAAAGGAATTTCTTTGGAAGAGGTCTACAAAAAATTATGATTAAGGTCGCATTACCTAACAAGGGCATGCTTTTTGATCCGACTCAAGAACTTTTGCACGCTTGCGGTTACAAGGCGGCGAAGCCCTTCAAGACGCTGACGACTGTGGATGAAAAGAATGGCATTGAATTTTTCTTTCTTCGCCCGAGCGATATTCCGATGTATGTTGGGAGAGGCATCATTGATGCCGGTATTACGGGAATTGATTTTAACGCTGAAGCGGAAAGTCCGGCCGTCAAGGTTTTCGACCTTCCATTTGGAGCGTCCAAGCTCTGTGCTGCAATCCCTGCAGAAAGTCCGGTGAAGGATCTTGCCGAAATTAAGAATTTGCGCATCGCCACCAGCTTTCCGTCAATCGTTTCCCACTTCTTTAAAAAAAGCGATATGCGTCTGATCGTGCTGGAAGGCGCGGTTGAAATTTCCGTCGGCCTTGGCGTTTCGGATGCCATTGTTGATGTAGTGGAAACGGGAACGACCCTCAAACAGGCAGGGCTCCGCATTTTGGGAGAGCCTCTTTTCAGAAGTAATGCCGCTATCTTTACGCACCCCGATAAGCAGGATATGCCCGAAGTAAAGACGCTTGTGTGCCGCATAGAAGGCAAGCTCGTCGCGAAATCTTATATGATGATCGAATATGACGTCTCGGCGGAACTCCTCTCCAAAGCGTGCGAACTTACCCCTGGGCTTGATGCTCCGACGGTATCCAAACTGCACGGCAAGGAATGGTATGCGGTCAAGGCGATGGTGAAGGAAGATGATGCAAACCAGATTATGGACAAGCTCTGGGATATCGGCTGTCGCAGTATCCTTATTTACGCAATCAAGTCCGCCCGGATTTGATTTTAGCAGGAAATAAAAAATGAGCCCTGTGGAGACTCCGGCTTATTTAGCGCGCCAGCCCATCTTGAATAGGGAGGGGCGCATCTTTGCTTATGAGCTCCTTTTCCGCGATTCTCCGGACAACGAATCTGCCATCATCAAGGATGGGGTCCGTGCAACGGCGGAAGTGCTTGAAAATGTGCTCAACAACATTGGCCTTTCCAAGCTCATCGGCAATCACAAGGCGTTCATCAATTGCAGTCGTGAGATGCTTCTCGACAACATCTTCGGCCCGCTCGATTCCCGTCGGTTTGTGCTGGAAATTTTGGAAACGGTTTCCGCCGAACCGGCAGTTGTGTCCATAGTTAAGAATTACCACGACCGCGGGTTTGAACTTGCCTTGGATGATGTCGTTTTTGAAGAAAATAATTTGAAACGCATAGAGCCCTTTTTCCCATACGTTTCTTACGTAAAGTTGGATCTAGTGGAAAACACCCCTGAAGCATTGAAGGCCGCCGTTCCTTATTTTAAGGAACGGAATATGGTACTTCTTGCTGAAAAGGTTGAAACGGAAAGCGAGTTCAAAACTTGTCTTTCTGAGGGCTATGAACTTTTCCAGGGATTCTTCTTTGCCAAGCCTCAGTTGGTGACAGGAAGTAAAATCGATGGGACGACGGCGGCGATTCTCCGCTTGATTCAATTCCTTCGGGGGGATCCGACTCTTTCTGAAATAGAACAGGCTTTTTTAGGACAGCCTACAATTGCCCAAAGTCTTCTGAAGTATGTAAATTCTGAAGCCGCTTTGCGTCGTAAACCCATTTTGTCGATAAGCGATGCGGTCATGTGGTTGGGCGTTCCTCAATTGCAGGATTGGCTGATGCTCATGCTGTATGCGCGGCCGGAAATGGGTGAAAATTTGCAGAGCGCTCCGCTGTTCCAGAATGTTTCTCAGCGTGCAAAATTTTTGGAATCCTTGGCCGTTGTCTTGGACCCTAAGGGGGCGTTGCCCGCTCAAGCTTTTATTGCGGGAATTATGAGCCGTATGGATGCCCTTGTAAAAGCCCCGCTTCCGTCCATTCTCGTTGAGTTCAATGTAGACAAAGAAATTGCAGATGCCCTTTTGCGCAAGGAGGGGCGGCTCGGACTTCTGCTCCGCCTTGTGGACGCCGTAGAGGGGGACCAGCGGAAAGAAGTGGGCATATGTGTTCGGGAACTTGGACTTTCATCGGAAGTACTGATGCGTTGTTTGAGCGCTGCCTATGGTGGGGGAAGCTGTGGTTGAACCGCCGAGTTTAGAAAAGCTCATTTCCGAGTTTGCCGCGCTTCCCGGTATTGGTCATAAGACTGCTCGCCGGTTGGCTTATTTTGTGCTTTCTAAATCCAAGGATCGGGCCCTCTCTCTTTCTCAGAGCATCGTAGACGCTTGTGAAAAAGTCAAACACTGCTCTCTTTGTCATTCTTTTGCGGAAGAGGATCCTTGCCCGATTTGCCGTTCGCGTACTGGTGCGAAGACTATTTGCCTTGTCGAGAAATCCTCGGACATTTTGCCGTTTGAAAATGCGGGTATTTACAAAGGGCTTTATTTTGTACTTGGCGGAGTTCTTTCTCCGCTCGATGGAATTGGCCCGGAGAACCTTCATATTTCGCAGCTCGTGGAGCGCATCAAGTCGGAAAAGATTGAAGAAGTCATTTTTGCATTGGGGTCTAGCCCGGAAGCCGACTCGACGGTTCTTCTTATTGACAAACTCTTGGCCGGTGTTCCTGTAAAGCGTTCAAGCCTTGCCCGCGGAATTCCGATGGGCAGCGAACTTGAATTTATTGATGAAATTACGATGCTCCGCGCTTTTGAATCAAGGACGGGAATATGAAAAAGTCTACAGGGGAAGCTGCGTTCAAGGTATTTGAAGCTTCATTTGAAAAGGGGGTTACGGCTCTTGCCGCAGTTCCTTCGGATGGTCTTTCGCAGGTTGCAGTCCTCGGGCGTTCCAATGTGGGAAAATCATCCCTTTTGAGTGCTCTTCTCGGAAAAAAGAATCTGGTCAAGATTAGTTCCAAGCCGGGAAAGACGCGGGAAATCAATTTTTTCAAAGTCAATGGGGCTTTTTATTTGGTGGATTTGCCTGGCGTGGGTTTTGCCGGGGTGAATTTTGATAAAGTAAATGAGATGGAAAACTCCATAAAGGAGTATATAGAAGGAACTCCCGCTCTCAAAGGGCTCATTTATTTAATAGATTCCCGTTTAGGGCCCCTTCCGATCGATATAAAGACGGTGGAGTCTGTGCGAGCTTCTGGCTGTCCGGTCTTTCTCGCCATTAGTAAATGCGATAAAGCAAACCAGTCGGAGCTTGCCTTGACGCGTTCTAAGACTCAAAAGGCGTTTGGAATTTCCGAGCAACCTTTGCGGTTGAGCACGCTCAAAAAAATAGGATTGGACAAACTTTGGTCGGAAATCCTTTCCATCATTGCAGAGGAAAGAAAATGAAGTTCTACAGAAGTTTAGATGGACTGACTTTACCGGGCTCGATCTTCGACCGGTTGGGCCGCCATTTTCTTTCAACTGTATTTGGTAAGCAAGTCCTTCTTTTTTTTCAAGCAGTCGTTTCTCTTTTTTCTGAAAACAGGGATTTCAAGACAGATTTCCGGAATATACTCCGGCAGGTATTTTTTACTGGGGTGGAAGTTTTTCCCGTTCTTTTCATTGTGGCGACGCTTATCGGTACGGTGACGATTGTGGAAGCCTTGACAGTGATGCCCAAAGTCGGCTTTTCGGATTCCTTTGGAAGCTTGATGGTTATTGTACTTGTCCGCGAACTCGGGCCAATTCTTACTGCATTCCTTGTTGCTGGGCGCAGCGGTTCGGCGCTTACGACGATGCTTGGAACGATGTCCATCAATTCTGAGGTGGATGCCCTTTCGACAATGGGAGTGAACCCGATCCGGTATTTGGTGATGCCCGCCCTTTTTGGCGGAATTCTTGCTATGTGGATTATGAACATTATGTTTTCTGTTTCGGGCATTGGTGCCGGGTTTCTTGCGACAAAAGCTCTTATTGCTGTTGCGGGCAGTTCTATCAACGTTCACATTTCTTGGCATTATCTTTCGACGGCAATTCTCCATGCGCTGACGTTTACTGATTTTGTGATGACGATGCTTAAACCGTTTGTTTTTGCGATCATCATTTTTGTCAATGCGTGCTATCAGGGATTGAACATCCGCCGCGATATCCGGCAAGTGCCCAAGGCGACTTCCCGCTCGGTCATTTATTCGTTTCTCTTTGTCATTGTCAGCGATGTCCTTCTCTCTTCCTTCTATATCTTTGATTATCTGAATCAGGTTGCAAAATTCATATGATAAATGAAGCTTTGAGAATTGAAGACCTGCATTTCGGCTATGCTGACGGAGAATCTTCATCGATTGATAATCGCAAAAATATTCTTCAATGCTTAGGGCTTGTCCGTTTTATGCCGAGCGAAGCTTCTGAAGAGGTTCTATCTGGATTGGATCTGATTTTGCAGCGAGGAGAGACTCTTTGCATTGCCGGCGCCTCTGGAAAAGGGAAGAGCGTGCTTTTGCGGATTATCGCTGGTCTTGAACAGCCTACCAAGGGGCAATTTTATTATTTTGGCGAGCACATTCCAAATACGCTTCATTCTCCACTTGAGATTGCGAAGCGCGGTGTCGGCTTTGTTTTTCAGAATTCGGCATTGGTATCAAATTTGTGTGTAAGGGACAACGTGTCTGTTCCTCTTTATTATCATCGGTTGGGGAGCAAAGAAGAAATTGAAGACCGCGTGAATATGGCGCTGGATTTGATGCGGGTTCATGCGGAAGAAAAAAAATTCCCCCATATGTTGAGTTCTGGAATGCAGAAACGTGTGGCCATCGCTAGGTCTTGGGCTATGGATCCAAAGCTTTTGTTGATGGATGATCCGATGGCCGGGCTCGATAATTACAACCGCCGTACATTGGTTCCTCTGATTGACAATATGCGCGCTATGTTTAAAACTTCCATTATCCTTGTAACGCATGATTTGCAGATCGCTAGAGAATTGGATTGCAATCTTTGCTTTCTCGAGGGGAAGAAACTTTCACAGGCACGGCGTTTTGAAGAATGGCTTGAGTCTGAAGAACCGTTTGCTAAAGAAATGTTCCGCAATTTGCATGAATTTTGAAGGATTCTTTCCGTCCTAGAAATAAAAAAGTATCTTTCTGCTAGAGTTTCCCGCCTTTTTTGCGGAAGAGAAGGAGTTTACTTTGAAACCGGTGAGGCAGATAAATTGGATGGAACTATCCGGCTTATTGGTCGGGGTGTTTATCACGTTTGCCATAATGGTTTTTGCTGGTGTGCTCTATGCAAAGTTGTTCAGTACTGGTGTTATCGGTGTCGAGGAATATAAACTTTACAGCAATTTTGAAAAAGCGCAGGGGTTGCATTCCGGGACGACGGTTCAAATAAGTGGAGTGGATGTCGGGCATGTTTCCGATTTGAAAATAGATCCTTCGGGCAAAGTCCGTATGGAATTTACGATCAAAAAAGAATTCCAGCAGTGGATTACGGATAGTTCTTCCATTTATGCCATCCGCGATCAGAATGTGATTTCAGAGCGCGTTGTGAATATCGACATTCACAAAGGGGAGGGCAAAGTTCTTCAAGATGGTGAAATGATTACGGCGGGCAAGGCTCAAGATATTGAAACAGTCCTTGAAACCGTGAATCAGGTGCTCGAACGGGTAACCGTCCTCATCAATGAAGCGGACACGCTGGTTTCCTTGGTAATGGATACAGGAACGACCGTCGGGGCCCTTCTCGGTTCCAAGACGATATATGAAAAGCTCAATACCCAGTTGGATCGTTTGGATCGATTCTCTTACACAGGGACGATCCTTCTGAACGAGATGAATTCGGAAATTCCTCCACTCCTTTACCGCGCCGATACAATTACTCAGCAACTTTCTCTTTTGACTACCGGGCTTGAAAATACGCCAGAAAAGATCAATGGAACGTTCCGCTCTTTGGATACCGTTTTTGTCAAGATGAATGGTGCCATTGATTCCCTTAGCGGTATGATGGGCAATGTCAGTGGGGTTGTTTCCCGCGGAGAAGAAACTCTTCAGAATGCGGATGATCTTTTGGAAGGTATTTCCAATATGTGGATTATACGCCGCTCTATGCCTGTTCGCGATTCCGTGCCTTTTGTCGCGGAGGATAAATGGTGAAGCGGCTCTTCTGCATACTGCTTCTTTTAGCTCCGTTCTTGTTTGCGGCAGAGTCAAAGGATTTGGCTTTTAGGGCGGAAAAGGCTATGCAGGCCGGAAAATTTGCAAGAAGCAATTCTCTATATGAAAGAGCTTTGCTCTCCAGCCGCAAGGAAGCGGACCTTAGCTCGGAAGGACGTATCCTGATTGCTATGGCAACGCTTCGTACGCAGAGCTTGGATTTTAAATTTGCAGAAGGTTTGCTAGGACAAGTGCGGAAAGAATCGCTGGATACAAATTCACTTGCCGCATTGAATCTCGCCCGGATGGAACTTTTCAATGGACAGGAAAAATTTCCTGAGACCATTCGCGTATGGAATTCTCTTTCTAAAAGGTTCTTGGATCATGTGACGGATCCGTTGCGGGGAAATCTTCTGTGTGCAGCAGCCGTCGCTTTTGCGGCAAAAGGTGATAGGGAAAGCGCTATGGACTTGCTGGAGGATGCCGACGACTATTTAGATGATGATGCTCCGGGGAAGCTTGCTTTTGCAGCGGCCCGGGTAGAACACCTTTTGGGCGGATCTTCTGCTGATTCTTTATATGGGGTAGCTTTGAAGTATTCCATTAGTTCAGGACGTCCTTATATGTCTGCAACGATTCTTTATTATAGGGGACTTTGCTCTAAGAGATCTTCTATTGCAGAAGACTATTTTGTACGTAGTGCAAATGCTTTTGATTTGATGGGGCTCACTCGCAACAAGGAAAGAAGCGGATCGCATATCAAGAAAAAAAATTGAGGTATAAAAATGAAAGAGATGATGATAATCGGTTTGGTTTTAGTGGGAATAATTCCTTCGCTATCTTTTGGTTCAACGGATTGGGATAGGTTAGGTTTAAAGGGGAAAGTGAAGTCGATCTCTTTTGGAGATACGACTTTTGTGTTTTCAGAGGCAGGGGTATTGATTTCTGATATGGGTAAAGATACGCTTAATGTCCAATACAATTCTTTACATCAGCCTGTTCTTCAGACAAAAGGAAAGAAAAAGATTTTTTATAAATATGGCTTTGATGGCGTGTTAATAAAAAAGACTTCTTGTACCATAGGCAAGACTGATTGCCTTTCAAAGGAATTTGAATACAATGGAGATGGCCGTTTGATTACGGAAAGCCATTGCATTACAAAGGGAGATGATTACGCTTGTCCGAATTACATTAAACTAGTGTATGATTCTGCGGGGCGCTTGTCAGAAAGAAATCTTTTTGATAGCGTGGGCACGGAAAAGAAAAAGATAGCTTACGAATATGATTCTAATGGAAATTTGCATGAAGAATTAGAACTCCTTTTTGATGGGGACAAGAAAACTACGCTTCGCTATTGCGAATACCATAATGATGCTGCTGGAAACTGGACTTCGCGCAAGTGTTTTGAAAACCACAAGGTTTTTGAGGTGCGCCGGGATGTCGATTATTATGCAATTCCGTTTGATGAAAGTAACGCCCATCACGATTCCATTTCTGTGGTGATGGATTCTTCTATTTCTTCCTCTTCTTTAAAAAAAGAAGGTAATTATCCGTTTACGGCAGGCCTTGTCCACGGATCTGTTGCGCTTGCTGAGAATGTCCTTGTTGATTTGCAGCGTTCCGTTTCAGGCGTTTTTGGTAATGTAAGAAGCATAACTCGTAAAGAATCTATTGATGATCCGAATTCGCATACGGTGCTCTCTTATACGCAGGAACTGTTTGATGAAAAGGGAGATCAAACTGCTTTTCTCAGTTTGGATTCTGTAGGGGATACGGTAGTTTCTGTCCGCTTTTCTAAATCTTCCAAGGGGTTTGATTATGAGATTTCCCGCCCTGGGAATTTTTTCGAGCGCGGCCTTGTGAAGTTGAATTTGAATGCGGAAGGGGACTGGAATTCCGCGGGAGAAACTCCGTTTATTCATCGCTATGATAAATTGGGGCGTATGGTACGACGCAATATGCTCCGCTTTGAGTATAATTCGGAAGGCGTCGTTGAAAAAATTTGGTATTCCGACATGCTTTTCGATTTTCTTTTCTTTGATGCAACTGGTAAAGTGACCAAGATTTTGCGCTATGATTGTAGCTCAGGGAATTGTGCCGTTATAGCCCGTTCCAAGGTTAAAACGGATTCGCATGGAAATGTAATTGCTGAAAAAAAATCGTTTACGGATAATTCTCAACCGCATTTGATTCAAACGCGCATTGAATATTACGAATAAATTAATTTTTAGATGTGCAACAAAGAGGACTGAGCAGTCCTCTTTGTTTTGGTCAACGCGATAATTTGATGATGTCGCCGATCTCTTTGTCGCTTTTTAGTTCGAGGAGTCGCTTGTAGGCGTAATTCGGATTCATTTTCCTGTTCATTACTTTCTCAATGATAATCCTGATTTCTTCTGATTCCGGATCTGCATAAGTCCGGTGAAGCACCCGCATCGTTTTTGGATAGAAACTCCCGCCGAGGCTTCTATATTGCGGGTTCAAGCAATCTTCAAGAATTGTTTGGATAGCGAGTTCCGTTTGCATAGAGCCGAGCTCAAAGGTGCGGTAAATTGTTTTGATGTGCAGCGGAATTGTCGTGTCGGAACTGGTAGAAAAGGGCTTCATCACTTCTGCCGCTTCCGCATTGTTATGCGTTGGCCCATTAGCGAGCCGGAGGGCAAAATAGATGGCTAGCCGCCAATCGTCTGGATAAACCCGCAGCGCTCGTCTCATAACGGTAAAATCGGCTGTATCACTTGCATTTGTAGAAGTGACGCAGCCTACAACCGAATAGGGCGTATAAAATAAAGAATCGAGCTCGGTCGAAAGATTGCCTACGTGGGCGAGGTAAGTAAATTCATTGCCCGAAAGATAGCTTTCTCCAAGATCAATGAGCCCTCGGATCCAGAATAAGCCAGATACAGTAACTTCATTGCCGGCTGCGATATAGCGCACGTAGTTTGCCTTTGGAAGGAACTCTTCTTTTGTATTCAAGTTGGGCAATGGCTTTGTGTAATGAAATGCAAAAGCAATGACCGCAACAGAGAAGAGAATGCAGACTAAGTAACGCATACTGTTATTTTGGAGCGGCTAACGGAGTGCGTCTGCTAGAGATTCAATAGCGTCCACGCAAGCTGTCGCATAGGCACTTTCCTTGCCTGTGCGCTGCCAAGCGAAGTTGAGCCCGCTAGAGCTGTTGAGTACATGAAATTTGTGCTTTCCGCCGCCATTTGCGATTGCTTGGAGGACTGTTTTTGCATCTCCGCCCTGACCGCCCGGCACTCCTTGAATGGAAACTCCTGGAATGAGAAACGGAATTTCATGATCTGCCTTGACAAAGAATTCCGTAATCTTTTCGAGTTCTTCCGGGTGAGTAGCTCCTACGACGGCGCCTAGGTTTCCGTTGTCCCATTCGATGAGCTTTTTAGCTACGCTGAAGAACGCCTTGCTTCTGTCTGCGATGGGCAAGTCTTGGAAATCGGCCGCGCCCTCGTTGCTTGTGCGGAGAAGCACATAGACGCCGCTTTGCGTAGGGTGTTCAAGGAATGGACCCACGGAATCTTTTCCCATCCAAGGACTTACAGTGACTGCATCTGCTTGATATACGTTAAAAGCGGCATCGGCATAAGCAGCACTGCTTTTTCCGATGTCGCCGCGTTTAGCGTCGAGAATTACGGGAATATTCTCGCCTTTGTAGGCGAGAATGAGATCGTGGAGAACGCTCATTCCTTGGATGCTTACGCATTCGTAATAGGCGCTGTTTGGTTTAACGACAGCAGGCTTCACGTTGCGTTTAGTGCATTCTTCGAGAATGTCCAAGTAGAAACGGCGTATTTTTTCTTCAGGAGTCCCAGGAACAGGCATTAGTGACAGTTTTGGGTCCATTCCCAAGCAAATGGGATTGCCGCATTCTTGTATCCGTTTTTCCAAGCGTTCGGAATAGGTCATTATTATACCACGTCTTTTTGGATCTTGGCCATTTCAAAAGAGAGAATGCCATGAGCGACGGCAACGTTCAAAGATTCAAGATCGCTGGACATTGGAATTTTTACGGTTTCGTCTGCCATTTCGATTAAGTGCTGATCGGTTCCCGCACCTTCGTTTCCAACGAGGAATGCCACTTTGCGAAGTTTGCGGGGCTCTATTTCTGCAAGGCTCTGCTTTCCGTGGAGATCCGTGGCGATGATTGTGTATCCCTTCGAGCGTAGAAAGTTGATGGCATCGATGAGACTCATATCCTTTTCAAAAGGAACGCGGAGGAATGTGCCTGAAGAGCCGCGGACGACTTTCGGGTTGAATGGGTTCACCGTTCCTTTTCCGAGTACGATTCCGAAGAATGGAAACCTAAGCTTGTGCGGAAAATAGCTCCGAGATTGCCCGGATCTTGTACGGAATCAACAAGCGTAAGAATGCTTGGGGTTTTATCGTAATCAGGCTTGACACTTGCCATACGGCAAACGGCGAGCACGCCTTGGGTTGTAACTGTTGTAGAAAGGCGTTTCATCTGGTCTTCAGTAAGCGTATGAATGTTGATATTTGCATCATGGGCCTTAGAAACGAGAGCAGCATTGTCGGCTTCGTTTACAACGTAAAGTCCGAGCATAATATCTTGGTGGTTCGAGAGCATTTCGTTTACGACTCGCATCCCTTCGGCGATAAAGCGGCCTTCGCGTTCGCGACCTTTTTCTGTAGTCAAAGCGAGAAGGCGTTTGAACCAAGGTGGATTGGCAATGTCTTCCGATACGGGACCCGTTTCGGATGATACCGGAATGTCTGGAGAATCGGCAAGGGCGAGTATGGCTTCTTCGTCTCTTGGCGGGTCTTCATCAGGAGTTTCCGTAGCGATAGGTTTCTGGCGAAAGATGGGGCGGTTGTCCTCACTATTAAATGGCCTCCGTTCGCCGTAAGGGCGCGCATCTCTGTCGCCATAGGGCTTGCGGTCGCCGAAGGAACGGTGCTCGCCGTAAGGGCGCGCGTCTCTGTCGCCATAGGGCTTGCGGTCGCCGAA
>JALNVO010000069.1 GCA_023231365.1 Fibrobacteraceae bacterium
CACGACCGAGGTGCATTCCGGGAAAATGCAGTGAAGCCGGGAAAATCGCCAAAGGCTTTGGCCCCGTAACGAAAGGAATTGCTTACGACACGATCACTGCAAATAAACTAATTTTCAATGCTGCAACGCCTTGAAATCCGATGTTTCAAGACAAAGGAGAAAATATGGAAAAGGATCTCGCCCTTCAGAAATTCAACGCAGGGTACAACTGCGCCCAATCCGTTCTGTTCCAGTGCTCGAAGAGCATCGGGATGGATTCGAACACCGCCGTGAAAATCGCCACGGGTTTCGGCAGCGGGATGGGAAGGATGCAGGAAGTCTGCGGCGCCGTCACGGGAGGGATCCTTGCCATCAACTACAAGTTCGGGCGCAATGAAAATCAGGAGAAGGCCGTGCAGGAAAGGGCGTACGGTCTCATCCGTCAGTTGATGACGGAATTCCGTAAGGAAAACGGGAGCTGCATCTGCCGGGAACTTCTCAAAACGGATCTGAATACGGAAGAAGGCCGGAAAAAGATGAAGGAAGGAAAGTTGAATGCAATATGTCAGAAATGCGTCTGCTCCGCAGGCAGAATCATGGAGAAGATCCTTTCCGAGAATTCCTGATTTCCGATTACGCACAAATACATTCCTTTCGATACCTCCCGAGGGGAGGGCCTCGTGAGCATGACGGATTGCGTCAAAATCGCTGTGGAGAAAGCAGACATAAAAGATTACCTCGTCTCCGTTTTCTCGCAGGGGACCACTACGGACATCATGATCAACGAAAACTGGGATGAATCCGTGCAGGACTGCAACAGGGAACCGTGCGGACGTTTTCGTGAGCTCATGGATGTACTTCGCCCGCCCGCAGACATCAACGCAGACATCCGGAAAACCGACCGACAGTGAACTCAGGTAGGCATCCCAACATTCCCGGCTTTTCGATGGAGAATGAATTCGGTCCTTGCCATCGATCGCTGCAATCCGTTTCTCGCAAAAGGTTCAGAAATTTCGACAAATGATCGAATGTCCACGACTTTACAGATCGTTGTCTGCATAGCGACGAAACAGATGAACACGGAACTTTTTTCAGCTATATTTAGAATCGTCCTTACGTATGGTCCCCTATGTCCGAATCCAACGAAAAAGAATACTTCAGTCGCATTCACCGGGCTCAGGATTACGTTGAAGCCCACTTGGGAGAGCCCATGCGCTTAGAGGAAATCGCGAGGGAAGCCTGTTTTTCTCCGTTCCATTTCCATCGGATTTTTACGTTCATCACCGGGGAAACTTTGTATCAATTCATCCTGAGACTCCGTTTGGAACGAGCCGCACATTTGCTTTCCCAACATACAGTAAAACCGATCACGGAAATCGCTCTGGATCTCGGCTTCGGAAGCGCGGCATCGTTCGCGCGGGCATTCCGGATAAAATATGGAATGTCGGCAAGTGCATTTCGCAAGAATTGCAAAGTGGAAAGCAAGAATTGGAAAGATCTGGAAAGCTTGGGAAGGTATCTTGCAGCACAGATATCCACTCAACCTTCAAGGAGACATTCTATGAAAAGCATGAATTCCATTACGGCAAAGCAACCGGTCGGCCACAGCATCGTGGATCTGCCGGAGCGTACATTCGCCTATATCAGGCATATCGGTCCTTACGCGGGAGACACGGCCCTCTTTCAACGCCTGTATGGGCAGCTTTGCCAATGGGCGGGTCCTATGGGGTACCTTGAAAAACCGGAAACGGAAATGCTGTGCATTTACCACGATGATCCCGATATAACCAAAGAGGACGATTTGCGCATCAGCATAGGAATCACCGTCCCGGGGGGCACTCCCGTTCCGCCGCCGTTCCAGACCATGGCGATTCCCGCTGGTAAATACATCGCGGCGAAGTTCGATATCGACGCTTCGGAATACATGAACGCCTGGGCCTGGGTCATGAACGAATGGCTGCCCGGAAGCGGCTGGCAATGCGATGACCGCCCCTGTTACGAAAAATCGCTGAACGATCCGGCGAAAGATCCCCGGCACAGACACCTTATCGAGATCTGCGAACCTGTGAAACCGCTCTGCTGATCGCGAACTATCAAGTCCCCGGATTTTCCGGGGACTTTGCTCTATTTTTCACTCTTTAGTTAAGAATTCCGTTTTTCCCTTATCCTTGCCGCATTGGCGCTTGGCGGAAGAATTGCCGGGAATACGCGTACCGGATTGATCTTCTCGCGCAGGCGGTGCACCCATGGGATCTCGCCGAGCCTTTTGAAAAGAGCCGTCCGCGAAAGAAGCATTACGAGGGCCTCGAAAACGAATAGGGCTATAGCGTAACCGATTCCCCAGAGGACGAGGGAGGAGATTGCGTATTTTGCGGAATGATAGTCCTTTGGAATATTGAGGGAAAAAAGCCGGATGATCCAGTCATCGAAGGGCAGAAACAGAAGTACGCACGCACCGACGAGTGCTAGCACGGGTATTTCGAATGCCCGCTTGGGGCAGGCGTATACGCAAAGGAGGCATCCCCGGCAGTGTCTGCTCCGGACAGGAGCGCTTCCCTTGAGCGAAATTGCCTTGTTCGGGCACGCACGGACGCATGCGCTACAGCCGTCGCAACGCCCGGAGCACACCAAGGAATGTGCAATCGTCTTCCTTCCTATTAATTTATACATAAAAGCGAGAATCTTAAGCCCTCGCGAAGCGCCGTTCATCGGTCGCGTCTGTGATTCCAAAATGTACCGCTGCAGGCGTTCTTTGCTATTTCGCATTTCTGTGCTCCTTCTGAAGCCAGTGGTAAAGATACATTCCGGACAGGGAGAAAAACCAGGGTATTCGCCCGTAGTAGAGGGCGTGAACGAGTGATGACGCACAGCTCCATCTCGGCGAAGCTTTTGATGCAAGGAACCACAGGGCGAACTGAGCCTATCGCAAATAAAGTAACTTCCGGCGTTGTAATCCCGTAAAATTTGAATTTCGGTCCGTTCCGCTCTCCAAAGGACATCGAATATGGGAGGGGTCTCTGGTGCTGAATCTTATATCGCAGGAGACGGACTTCGTTTTATATAGATCGGAAAACTGCTCCATTTGGACTTTAAAATCGCAATTTTAAGGTGAAATTTGGAATGGGATTCTTTAACTTTTTCTATAATTTTTTTTGAAATTAACCGCATTAGGAGATTCCGATGAGCGAAAAAGAAATTCCGTATAAGATCTATCTTTCTGAAAGTGAAGTCCCAAAGGCGTGGTATAACGTCCGCGCCGAGATGAAAAATAAGCCAGCTCCGCTCATCCATCCGGGAACGCATCAGGTCCTCAAATTTGACGATCTCCGCCCGATTTTTTGCGATGAATTGGTGAAACAGGAATTGAACGATACGGATCCGTGGATCGATATTCCCGAAGAAATCCGCGGCTTTTATCGTATGTATCGCCCGTCGCCGCTAGTCCGCGCTTATTGTCTTGAGAAGAAACTCGGTACGCCAGCAAAGATTTATTACAAGTTTGAAGGCAATAATACAAGCGGAAGCCACAAGCTCAATTCTTCCATTGCCCAAGCTTATTATGCAAAGCAACAGGGCCTTAAAGGTGTAACAACCGAAACGGGCGCTGGGCAATGGGGCACGGCCCTTTCGATGGCTTGCGCCTATTTTGGGCTGGATTGCAAAGTGTTTATGGTGAAATGCTCTTATGAGCAAAAGCCTTTCCGCCGCGAAGTCATGCGTACTTATGGAGCTTCCGTAACCCCGTCGCCGTCGATGACGACGGAAGTCGGCAAGAAGATGAATGCCGAGTTCCCCGGAACGACGGGAAGTCTCGGTTGCGCAATTTCCGAAGCTGTAGAATGCGCTACCAAGAATCCGGGTTACCGCTATGTGCTCGGCAGCGTGCTTTCCCAGGTGCTTTTGCACCAGACGGTAATTGGCCTCGAAGCTAAGGCCGCAATGGACAAGTACGATATTGTACCTGATATTATCATTGGTTGCGCTGGAGGTGGATCGAACCTTGGCGGTTTGATTTCTCCGTTTATGGGGCAAAAGCTCCGCGGCGAACGCGATTATCAAATCATTGCAGTAGAACCGGCATCTTGTCCGAGCTTCACCCGCGGCGTGTTCGCATACGATTTCTGTGATACGGGACATGTTTGCCCGCTCGCTAAAATGTACACGCTCGGCTCTGAATTCATGCCTTCGGCAAATCATGCCGGTGGCCTCCGCTACCACGGAATGAGTTCCATCCTTTCCCAGCTTTATCATGATAAATTAATAGAAGCCCGCAGTGTGGAACAGACGTCTGTGTTTGAGGCTGCTGAATACTTTGCCCGTGTAGAAGGCATCTTGCCCGCTCCAGAAAGCAGCCATGCCATTCGCGTTGCAATAGATGAAGCGATTAAATGCAAGGAAACCGGCGAAGCTAAAACGATTCTCTTCGGGCTTACGGGCACGGGTTATTTCGACCTCAAGGCATACGAAGCATATAACGATCACAAAATGTCGGATTATATTCCGACGGATGCAGATCTCAAGAAGAGCATTGACGCAATTCCCCATTTTCCGGGAAACTTGATGTAATTTTTTGATAAATTGAAAAAAGTCTTCGGCAACAACCGGGGACTTTTTTTGTTTTCATTCTGCTAGAAATCGATTTTGACAATATCGCCTGTGAGAGGAACGAGGAACTTTTCTTGTGGAATATTTTCGTCCTTCAATGCTTTAGCGAGGTCTTTGGGCGGATCAAGTGGGGCTTCGAAAGTCATACCGCCAAAAGTGCCCCAATGCATTGCAAAGCTCTGTTTGGAATTCATCAATTTGTGAAGTTGTACAGCTTGCCTTGGAGAAATATGGACTCGCGTATAACGGCTTGGTTCATATCCGCCTATGGGCAAAAAGCAGACATCGAAAGAATGAAATATTTTTGCAATTTGTGTGTAATAGCTTCCGTCGCCCATTCCGATATCGCCTGCGAACCACATCTTTTCCCCGCTTTTTTCGAGCACCCATCCGCCCCAGAGAGAGATGTCTACGCTTGCGTCGAAAGCTCCGCGGCGGCTTGTGTGGTGCCCGGGCACGAACGTGATTTTCCAGCCTTGGTATTCAAAAGATTCCCACCAATCGCATTCCAAAATTTCGTTTGAAGGGATTCCCCAATCCTCGAAGAGCTCTTTTAGACCTAGAGGGATCGCGAAAATGGCTTTTGGAAATTTTTCGTGAATTTTTTTAATGCTCGATTTATCCAGGTGATCGTAATGGGAATGCGAGATGATGACCAAATCCACTTTTGGAAGGGTATCCAAGGCTCTTCCCGGAGGTGTCGCCCTCTTTGGACCGTAAAAAGATACAGGTGAAATGCGGTCGCTAAAAACGGGATCGGTGAGAATCCCAAAATTGTGCGAGAGAATATAATACGAAGCGTGTCCGATCCAAGTTGCTGTTGAAATGTCTGGATTCTTCCAAAGAGAATCATTTCCTTTTGCAATAGGAAGCGGTACGCATTTTGTGCGAAAACTGTTTACGAGAGAGTCCGCGAGAATTGTGTCGAGGATGGGTGCTGTGGACGTGTCGATGTTATAAAAATGCCCGTCTGCAAAATGTGTTGGGACTGCAAAAGGCGCTTTGATGACTGAAATAACAGGAATTCCAGGCTGGTTCTTTATAGAAGAGCAGCCTGTGATAAGTAACGCAATTAGAATGTAAATAGCTTCTTTCATCCTTTTTCAAAATACATTTTAAGCCCTCTCTAAAGATTCATTTACGTCAAAAATTGTATTGACTTTTGATTGGAACGATTTATGGCAGAGATCGCTTGGTATCAAGAAACAAAATCCCATTACATTCGAGCCCGCAAAAGTTGCACTTCAAATAACAAATCACGCTTTGGCATCCGCCTTGGTGGCTTGGTAATAAAATCAAGCGGGCTTGATCTTGCAACGCTCTCTTCTGTCTAGTTTTGAACAGTCCTAAATTCTGGTTAGCTTATACCCAGTACAAAAGTTGGAATATGTTAGAGAAACCTCAGCACAGCACCGGCATTGACATTAGATCTGATCCAATGATAAATAAAACTTGAGAATTATTCATCTTTTATACAGCGAATGGATCGACCGTAAGGTTTAAGAGAAACAAAAGAAACCATGGAGTCTTTGTCATAGGTCATTTCTTTGATGTAAGCGCGCGTTTCATCTAATTCCGTAGAAGTCCAGAAATCTGTTCTGTAGCCCACATCCAGGAAACTATTGTAAAGCATTCCTGCGGGAAGTGCAGAAAATCCATACTTGTTCATCATGCCGTTTCCATTATTTTCCCAGCCCTCAGTTGCTTTAAGAAATTTGCCTGCCGTAGCTGATCCACCGATATAAGTTCCCAAAGAGTCCCATTCGATCTTTGTCGGAATATGCCAACCGTCCGGACAAATGCCCTGATGTGAAAGAACACTGCTGACCGCATCAAGATTCTGATAACTGGTATCCAGATCCATTGCCGCAGTCCAGGAATAAATACGGCCGTATCGTTCACAATTCTTTGCACTATCGTTATAGCACCAGGAGTTTGCGGTTAATGTCGGGTTCTGAATGCTATCGGCATAGTTCAAGTTTTCTGCCATCCATGTCTGATCACCAATCTTTGCTGTTTTATAAATCCTGTTATCCCGGGGATCTTTTATGGAATCATAGGCAGAGAAAGCCTTTTCTGCACCGCGCTTGTCACTGATGCAGCGAATGGAAAGGAAACTGTATTTAGAGTCCTCATAAAATCCATCCTGTTGTGAATATGCATCAGAGAAATAAAAGTGCATGCCTGATGTTGCATTCTTTTGGCTTGATGTCCAGAAAGAGGCGTTATAACCAAAGCTTTCTGCTTCACAGGACGAGTAATAACCTGCGGCTAAAACATTGAAAGCATACTCCTGAACGGTAGGGCTATCATAGAGCCAGGTGTCTGTGGATTTCAGGAGGTATCCGGGAACGGTTCCTCCAACAAATTCATTTAAGGTATCATATTCAGCCATTGTGGGCAAATGCCAGCCGCTGGGACAAATTCCCTGATGCCTTATGGAATCAGGGAAAATTTCGTTCTGATAATCGCTCGGGATATCCATTGCCGCAGTCCAGGTATAAAAACGTCCATATTTATCGCAGTTCATCTGGTTATCATGTGGACAACGACTTTGAGCATATTCGTCCGCATATCCACCTTCCGTTAGATAGTTCAGATTCTCAGCCATCCATATTTGCGTACCAATAATCGTTGTTTTGTAAACTTTATTATCTCGCAAATCAGTCAGTGTATTTGCCGCACTGTCATAAACACTACCCGCATAAGGGGCATGGACGGCATTTTTTTCACTATCGGAATTCTGCAGGCAGCGAACATAGTCTGCCCCTGTTCGATAAAGAGAAACCAGTCCCGCTGTATTTGAAGAATCAAAGGTGAAAGCTACCGCATCTCCATCATCTGGAATAGATGACCAGAAAGCAGTTTCTGTATTATCATAATTTTTGTATCCTATATAGCTTGTTTTGTACATATAACCCCCGGGCAATACCGAAAAGCCATAATCGTCAGTGCCCTGAAGATCTTCATTTTCTGTCGGCCAGGCATTTATTGACTTCAGTGTTTTAGCAAAATCTGCGCCTTGTTCCGTCTTTACAAAATTCGCTAGCTTCAGCCATTCCAGATCGTTGGGTATATGCCAGCCTTCAGGACAGACTCCTTGGTGATTTTTTGTCGAAATCGCCTCACATGTTATACTGGAAAAAGAACTTAAGGATTTAGCGTCGATATTAACCGCTCCGGCCCATCGATACATCCGTCCATATTCACAGGATGTTCCACCGCACCAACTGGAATCCGTTTCATAATCCAGGTTCTGCGCCATCCAGGTCTGGTCTCCAATCGCTACTGTTTTATAGGTCTTGTGATCGCGGGGATCTATGAATTCCCCATAAGAAATTGCGGGATTCAGATAAATGGACCGGTCGATGAAACTGCTGCTGGACAAGGCCCTGGATGAACTGGAGACGGAAATGCTGGATGAGCTTGTTGAAGAAAAAGCATCATCAGCAAGAGGGGTTAAAGTTCCATCGTTATAAAGGACTTTTATGGAATCCCCTGTTGATACATTAAATGCTGTAATTGTATCCCCCGTCGAAACTCTAGAATCAATCACAATTTTAAGTGTATCTTCCGAAGATGGGCTTACAACAATGATTGTATCCTTATTATCTTCACCCTCAGAGGTGGATATAATTGTCCATGCGTCACTGTTGTTGGAAGCCCCATTGTCAGAAGAACTGCTGCATCCAGTGAAGATTAATGTCACGGCAGAGGCAAATAAGACTGCGGCCCTGCTGGAAACTGAATTCTTGCATCTCATAAAGAAGCCTCTTGATTAACATTTTTTATTTCTGCCAGTGGCTGAGAATTGTACAAGCCTCCATTCCGTTCAGGAACGATCATATGAATGGAAAACAGGCCGTCTTTTACCATACGGAAGATGGGCATAAAACTCCAACTATGGGAAAAAATGCCAAACCTGTGCAACAAAAAGAGCCCCCCAGTTTTAAAGGGAAAATAGCATATCTACGATGTTAATCTAATAAAAAAACAAACTTCGTTCAAGTCGGCGCTCTCACCCGGCTGGTAGAGAACGGGGATTTGTAAGTTGCCGTTCCCCCTTATCTGCCTAATATGCTAAAGAATCTCAGGTTTTTCCGCAAAGTAATTTTAGAGGTTACTTTAACAAAGAGATACCGTTTTTTTTCTTTGGATTCTTCCGCTATTTTTTTATTTTTTTGTTATGAAAATTTCAACGTTTTTAATTTCCGGTTTGGCGCTGTTTTCCAGTTCTGCTTTTGCTGTGCTCGGGCTTCCGAATGCGCAGCCTAAGGTAAGCGCTGCGGAGTGGAATAAAGTTCAGGACAATACTTGGGCAGGTATAAAAGCAAGGAATATCGATCCTTATACAACGGATCCGGGGCTAATACACCGCCCTAAAAGCGAATATCCCGGCGATGCTGTTTCTGAAGGGGTTGGCTATGGAATGTTGCTTGCTCTTTATGAAAATGATCAGAAAACTTTTAATAAAATTTGGGAAGCGGGCAACACATATATGTGGACTTCTTGCCATTATGATTGGCATCTTTATCCGGATGGAACGAAGCACGGCGAAGGGGGGGCTGCGACAGATGCCGAAGAAGATATCGCTCTTTCGCTTATTTTTGCAAGCAAATTGGTCGATGCGGGTAAATGGACTTCCTATTCATCGAGTTCGTTAGGTTCCTATGCAGCGCATGCTCAAACGATATTGAATTGTATGTGGAGTATCTCTGAAATTACGAGCGCAGGAACTATAGCCCCTGGCGCGGGCTGGGGCGGTGATAGTTTTGTGAACCCCGGTTATTTTTCTCCTGCTTGGTATAGAATCTTTGCGGATTTTGATACGAATTCCAATCACGATTGGAATAAGGTCATAACCCGCAGTTATGAGATCATTCAAAACAGTCCTGGCTATGCCCAAGGCCTCATCCCGGATTGGATGACTCCGGATGGCAGCTATACTTCTGGAATGGGATATAACTCATACCTCACCGGGAAGGGCTTTTATAAGGATGCCATCCGCACTCTTTGGCGAGTAGCAATAGATGCTATTTGGTTTGATGATGAAAATGCAAAAACTTATCTCACGAATGCGCTCAATTTCCTCAATAGCAAGGGCGGTTTTGACGCGGCGAATTTTTACCAGATCGAGGGGGATAGCCTTGGCCTTTTGCTGCCAGAGGCGGATATGTGGACTCAATTGGATAGCGGGAAAATAGAGCGCACGCGTCGGGAACACAGCCATTTGACAATTGGTATGTGGGCGACTGCAGCGATAGCCGTAGGGACAGATGCTGATAAAATTGCGGCGAGCAAGGAACTTGCAAAATTTTATGATTATGAAAATAATGCCAATTATTGGGGCTTGGCAACGGATACTAGCGGTGGCACAGAAGATACTCTTCACAACGAAATGTATTTTGACCAGTTCCTCGCGTGGTTCGGAGCTTCGCTAATGAGTGGCAATTTTTCAAATATTGCCGACAATTTGGCAAATCCGGTAGCGAATAGCAAAGGTATTGTCTACGATCCTTTTGTTGCCTTGCCTCCTATTAAAAACGTCTCCCGCACCGCAATGTCCGTTGTCCGCTCCGTTTCGGGATTCCGTTTTGAAGCTCCGTCTAATTGGCATAATGTCGCTTGGATTGCGCTAGATCTTACCGGTAAAAAAATAAAGGCGGGCTCTGGAGCCGCCTTTGAAGTGAATAATAACGAGTCAACCGGTATAGTTTTAGTTTGTGCTAAGTCAAAAGAAGGACGCACATTCAAAAAAGTTGAATTGCGCTAATCTTTTTTAGTTGTAGCTAAAGTGGAAAAGGACTCCCAAGGAATTGCTTTTCCAACTCTTTTCTCCTGAATCCACGCTAGCGTACATATAGACCGCTTCGGCGCCTAGAGCGAGCCCATTGTCGCCGATCCACCAATCTTTGCCGATGGATGCTCTCCAAGCAAAACCGAAGTCCTGTGTGTAGGGCTTATCATAGGTAAATTTAGCGGTGCCGATTGCCGCTGATGCATAGATATTGACTGGCATTAGCCAATAGGCGAATCCACCGCCGAGGAAGAGCGGGCCGATGTTCCCATCGCTTTCTACAGATACTGATGAATTGCCAACTTGCTGGCTATGTCCGCTTGGGAAGTAGATGTAAGCGGCATTTGCGAATACGGCCAAGTTTTCAATAAAGGAATAGCCCGCTTTTATTGAAAATTGAAGATCCGGCCCATTTGCATCTGCGCTGATGCCGTCGTATTTAGAGCCTAGTTCTCCTTTGGATTCGGAATAATCAAAACCGGCTCCTCCATCTAAATAGAGACCTGCGTGGGTAGGCAAGGGATCTGCGAAAGCGCATGAAATCCCTAGTACCCCAAAAACCAAACCGAGTTTTTTCATTTGTTGTTACTCATTGTTATAGGGAACGGAATTGCTCCCTAGCGAACAAGGATAGAAAAACTCAAATGTCTTTGAAGAATAGTTTAGATAAATTTGCTCGGAACTCGTGAATTCTCGCCGCTGACGTTTCCCGTTCTGGATAAGTGAAATTTGATAGAAGTACAACGGCTGCTTTTTTGTCCCGATCGCCGACAATGCTTGCTCCGGTAAATCCCGTTTTGCCAAAAGTGTGCGGGGAATGGATCTTACCCATAAATTTGTCTGAATTGAGTTCCCAGCCGAGAGCCGTACAAATTTCAGGAATCCTGCCTTCTAAAGCATTGGTCGAAATCATCTCCAATACGCCCGAAGGGATAATTCTCTTTCCTTCAAAGATACCGTCGTTTAGAAGCATTTGTACAAATTTCAAAAGATCGGGAACGGTGGAAAACATTCCCGCGCTCCCAACGGGGAAAAGTTTTTGAAGGACAAACGCGCTTTCATCGTGGACTTCTCCTTGAATGAGCCTTTTCCGCCAAGTGCAATTTTCTGTCGGAATTATTTCGTCAATGGGAACGAGTGATTTTGGATTGTATCCCGATCGGGTCATTCCGAGTGGAATAAAAAATTCATCGTTTCCCATTTCTTGCAAGGTTTTATGCGAAAGCCTTGAAAGGACGATTCCCAAAAGGATGCTCGCCGGGTTCCCG
>JALNVO010000070.1 GCA_023231365.1 Fibrobacteraceae bacterium
ATCAATTGAAGGAAGACAAGTACGGAGAACAACTGACTATGCTCGGAAAGATGTAGCCCGTTTACGGGCGAGCCAATAAGGACCTTACGCAGATGGCAGACCGACCTACGCGACGTGACGCGTAGCTAGTATCCTAGGGCTACGCCCGCATATGAAGAACCCCCGGCTATGCCGGGGGGTTGCTTTTTAATTCTTATTGAAATTATTATATTTGGAAAATTTCTTCTCACTCAAGGAGTCCGTTATGCTTTCCAAAGAAAATTTTAAACGCGATCTTTCTCTTGTCCGCGAAAAATCTCCGCTTGTCCACAACATCACCAATTACGTCGTGATGAACAATACAGCGAATGCCCTCCTTGCCGTCGGCGCATCCCCGGTGATGGCGCATTCCATCGATGAAGTCGCCGATATGGCGAGCATAGCTTCTTCTCTTGTCATCAATATCGGTACACTTGAAAAGAGCTGGGTTGAATCGATGATTGTCGCGGGGAAAACCGCAAAAACGAGAGGCATTCCTGTCGTATTTGATCCCGTCGGAGTTGGCGCGACTCCTTACCGCCTCAAAATTTCTGAAGAGATTCTCAAAGAATGTAGCCCGTCGATAATCCGCGGGAACGCCTCGGAAATCATCTCGCTTGTCAGAGCGGGTGTTAAAACAAAAGGCGTGGACAGCACCGCTGCAGCCGATGATGCTATTTCCTCTGCAAAGGAGCTTGCAAAACAAACTAACGCCATTGTCGTTGTGAGCGGAGCGGTTGACGTGATTACGGACGGTGAACGCGTGGAGCGCATCTATAACGGCAATGCCTTGATGGCAAAAGTTACTGGAATGGGATGTACTGCAACAGCTATTGTCGGTGCTTTTGCAGCGATTGATACGGATTTGTTTAATGCTGCAGCTTATGGAATGGCAACGATGGGCGTTGCGGGCGAGATAGCCGCGAAATCCGCTAGGGGTAATGGTACGATGCAGCTTTATTTTTTGGATGCTCTCACCAATCTCTCGACTATGGATATTGACAAGGTGTTTACATGCTAGAACCTTCATTTGTAAAATCCGCTCTCAGGCTTTATCTTGTGACGGACAGGGATCTCTCGCGAGGCCGATCTTTGGAAGAGGTTATTGCCAAGGCGGTGAACGGCGGAACGACCATGGTACAGCTCCGCGAGAAGCGGGCGAGTTCCCGTGAATTCTATGAGTCCGCTTTGCGCATAAAACAGATTCTAAAAGGGACCGGCGTACCCCTCATCATCAATGACCGCGCAGATATTGCATTTGCTGTTGATGCGGATGGAGTCCACCTAGGCCAAAGAGATCTCCCGCCGGAAAAGGCCCGTAAGATACTTGGAAAGGATAAAATAATCGGACTTTCCATTGAAACACTGAAAGAAGCCGAAATCGCCAATGCCCTCGATGTAGACTATATTGCGGTATCTCCTGTGTTTGGAACGCCTACTAAGACGGATACGGCTCCGGCCCTCGGCTTAGACGGGCTCCGGAAAATAGCAGGAATCACCAGACATCCCCTTACAGGTATCGGAGGTATCCACTCATCCAACGCCCGTGAAATTATTAAAGCGGGTGCAGACGGAATTGCCGTTGTTTCGGAGATAATGAGCGCAGAAGAACCTGAACTTGCGGCGAAAATGTTGCTAACCGAAATGGGAAAACAGTAAAGGCTTTGTGGCTTCTTTTGTAAGAAGTGGAGAAATATGTCTCCGCTTTTTGCTATTTTTATCAAAATAACATTCATTTAAAGGAATCCAAGAATGCTTGATAAATTCGATGATGAAGATTTGAAGGATCTCGATGAAACAAAGATTGATGAGACTCCCAATGAAGATAATCTTGAAAGTGCGATGAAGCCCCACGATTACAGCGCGCGCCGGATTCTCGTATGGGAAGCGGACGACGAGCGCAGAAACAATGCTGTTGAAATACTTTCCGGCCTTTTAACAGGCGCTTTTGTCCAAGGTGTTGCCTCGGAAAAGGATGCGCTCGCTCGCTTGGATTCCGAGCTTTGGGATACCTTCGTCGTCGATTTCTATAACGAGGGACTTTCTGCGAGCGAATTCATCAAGCGGGTGAACAATTATCCGAATTCCATTCTTGTTGCCCTCAATCTTGCTCCGTTTACTCTTCCCGAAGAACGGAATCGCTATAAACTCGAACCTCTGCGCAAGCTGTTTGATATCGAAAAGCCCAAATCGGAAGATGACGAAGAAGTAAAGTCTGAAGAGGGCGAAGATTCTGAAGAAGATCTTCCTGAGGAATAGCAGTACATGGCGACAGCTCCCTCCTCAATAGAACTTCGGAACGTTTCTAAGAACTATCTCGGAAGCGAGGCCGTGGATTCTGTATCCATTAATATCCACAAAGGGGAGTTTGTCGTTTTAGTCGGTCCATCCGGCTGTGGAAAATCGACCATTCTCCGTATGATTGCTGGCCTTGAACAGCCCACTTCCGGTGAAATTTTTTTGGATGGAAAAGATGCTACGTCTTTAGAACCAAAGGACCGCGACATCGCGATGGTTTTCCAGACTCACGCTCTGTACCCTCATATGACTGTGTTACAGAACTTGGAATTTGGATTAAAGTTAAAAGGCCACTATTCCTCAAGTGAAATTCGCGAACGCGTTCGCGAAACTGTTGAAATTCTCGACTTAGAGCCCATCTTGGATCGCAAGCCCAAGCATCTTTCCGGTGGGCAGCGTCAGAGGGTAGCCCTAGGCCGTGCTATAGTCCGCAAACCGCGCATATTCCTCTTTGACGAACCGCTCTCCAATCTTGATGCGAAAATGAGAAATCAGATGCGGGTCGAGTTTGGCCGCTTGCATACGAGACTACAGGCAACGATGGTCTTTGTAACGCATGACCAGACAGAAGCGATGACAATGGGCGATCGGATTATATGCCTTGCGGATGGAAGGATCCAGCAGGTCGGAACTCCAATGGAACTCTATTCTCATCCGGCAAATGAATTTGTAGCAAGCTTCATCGGAGTGCCTCCGATGAATATTTTTGCAGCCCAATGGACAAAGGACGGTCTGTTCTTTGAAAAAGCGGGCGCATCGTTCCCTGTATCCCCTAATTTTGCGGCTATGTTCCGAACGATGCCACGTGTGCTAATAGGCGTCCGACCGGAATTTTTCACAGTTTCTTCCGCATCGCCGAAATCCATTCCTGTGACGGTCGAAGTAATAGAGCCTCTGGGTTCTGAGACGCTTCTTTATACGCAGTGCAATGATTTGAGCCTTGTTGTAAGAGTTTCGCCACTTGCAAAATATGAAGTAGGCGAAAAGTTATACCTGTCTCTCGATGAATGCAACATTCATCTATTCGATATTTCGACAGGAGCGGGACTCCTTTGAAAGATTTCCGCATTATCTTTTTTCTGCTGATTCTCTGTGCATTCTTTTTGGGGGGATGCGAAGGAGAAGAGAATGCAAAAAGGGAAGTCATACAGCTTTGGATTATGCCGAATAGTCCGGATCCGGCTAGCGACATGGAGCACATCCTTCATGATTTTGAATTGGAAAATCCGGGCATAGAAGTCGAAGTAACGGTACTCGATTGGAGTGTTGCATGGACAAAAATTACGACAGCGGCTTCTACATTGAACGGACCTGATGTCGTTCAGATGCCTACGACTTGGGCCGCGGCTGTTACAAATATCGGTGCGCTTCTTTCCTTGGATTCTCTTCTTTCCGTTTCAGGTGGCGATTCTGTCTTTGCTCCTTCCGCAATGAAATTTGCAAGACCGATAGGAAGCGATTCTGTGACTTCACTTCCTTGGTTCTTAGACGTCCGGCCTCTTTATTACCGGAGGGACGTCCTTTCGAAGGCAGAACTTGATCCTCGGAAAATTGTCTCTTGGAAAGATTTTAAGGATGCTCTTCAAAAAATAAAAGATTTGAATCTTTCCATTGAAAATATTCCTATCTCTCCTGTGGGCTATCCAGGCAAACATGATTGGAATGTTATCCATAATTTTGCACCTTGGATTTGGGGTGCTGGCGGAGATTTTCTGGATTCGGCTGGAACTCGCAGTATGCTTGCGGATTCCGCAAGTATCGCAGGCATTATGTTTTATTTGGATTTGGTACGCGACGGCTTTAACAGTCGGCGCAATTTGGCGAAAAACACAAATCAGGTAGGTGCCGATTTTGATGAAGGCCGTTTGGCTTTTTGGTTCGATGCAACAAACAAAACCCTTTATTTGGATAGTCCCCGATTTTTAGGTGGAACATCTAAAAGTGTGACTGCGAGAAATTATTCTTGTATGCTTCCGCCATCTTCTCCATCGGGTAAAAATCCCTATTACTTTGCGGGAGGTTCCAACCTTTCCATTTTCCGTTTTTCAAAGCATCAGCGTTCTGCCAAACTCCTTGTTCGCTATTTGACAACTCGCGCGGACGTTCAACTTTCGCTTTCCCGTATGACGGGTTTTTTGCCAGCCCTGCTTTCCACTTATGAATATCCTTTTTTCAAAGAAGATGAAAAACGCGAGGTCTTTCAGGAAATGGTGCTTCATGCCAAATCCTATCCGGCAGTTCCGTACTGGGGAGAAATTGAAACCGAAATATTATTACGGCGCTTTGGAAACATATTTGATCTGATAACCTCCAGCCCAGAAAATGTCTGGCCAGAAGCGGCGATACTCTCTGAAATCAAAGCGGCTGATGCGGAAATAACGCATTATATCAACCGGGAGCGGGGGAGGGGTATCAAATGAAAACTCGTTTTGTTTTTATTCTGATCCTTCCCTTTATTTTATTTCTGATCGTTGCTTTTGTCGTGCCTCTATTATTAGGTGTGAGAATTGCTTTTTTCCCGGGCGAAACATTCAGTTTGGATAAATTATTTGTCATCCATTCTTTTTCGCTTTCTAATTTTCACGAAGCGTTTTCGACAATCCTAGATTCTGGGCTGCTTGATGCACTTCGCAATACAATTGTGTATACGTTATGTGTCACTCTAGGCTGCATCGTCTTTGGACTCTTCGGAGCAATGATCGTGATGCAAAAATTTCGCTCCGCAGGCGTTGTCCGCATTCTTTTGCTTCTTTCCTGGGTAGTACCGACATATATTGTAGGGCTTCTTTGGAGTTTCATGTGGCAACAGGACGAAGGCGTCATTAATACGGTGCTATTCGATTATCTGCATTGGGATAAAATTTCCGGTGCATTCGGCGCAGTATGGGAATATTCAAAAAATGGTTTGCTAGTTAAACCCAATTGGCTTACGGGACCCAATACAATCTGGGCGATTATTATTCCGACAATTTGGCGAAACTGGCCCTTTTGCATGATGATGTTCCTTTCAGGACTTTCGGCCATTCCTCACGATATTTATGAAGTGGCTGAGATCGATGGTGTGACGGCACGCGAAAGATTCTTTCATATTACGCTTCCCATACTCCGGCCTATATTTGCGTTAATCCTTCTTGAAAGTCTTGTTGTCAATGTCTATAGTTTTAATTTGGTCGCAATGATGTTCGGAAATGCAGCTGGTTTCCCCGGAAAATACGGGGATCTATTAATGACATATATCTACCGGACTTCTTTTCAAACATGGAATTTTGGCGTTGGAGCCGCACTTGGAACGTTGCTTATGATGATGATGCTCGCTTCCGTTTCCGTGTGGTATCATTCTTTTGCAAAGGATTTCAAGAATGGTTAAAATCCTTGCGTGGACATTCGCGCTCCTCAACATCGCCCCCATCCTTTGGATGATTTGGAGTTCTTTGATGGGATCTAGCGAAATCCAACAAGGTAATCTATTTCCCAATCCATACCCGAATGATGTCTATTTTTTTCAGAAAATTCGCAATGAAGGGTTGGTTGTCGGCACATTACATGGGCAAATATACCGTTTTCCAAAAGGTGTCCTGGATGATAAGAACAGAGAATCTCTGGATCTCTCTGCCGTATCCGTACAATACGCCGCCTCGGATACGACGCTCTACGCGTTTTCTCCAGACGAAGCTTTGATGCAAGTCAATCTCGACAGGATGAAAATTGATCGCCGGTGGAAATGGGCCGCATTCAAAAAGTCTTTTATTGCTAGTGATTTTTCAAAATTTCAAGTTGTTTCTAACCAAATACCCCTTAAGGAATTCCAGTCACTTGCAACCTTGCTGGATTCCGTTCCGATGATTTCCGGCAGAAATATGACGCTTTCCTCGCTTTACGGGCTTTCGTTTCCGATGGATTCATCCGTTATTGATGTTCTGAATTCGCTTATCTCGTCGAAAAAAAGTCTTTCAATGGCCTTGAACATCTGGAGTAAAGAAAAAAATTGGGCAAATCCTGTGATAGCCAAGCTCTTTGCAAAACGCTATCGCACCACAATTGAAAATCGGGAATTATTCCGATGGTGTCTTGCCGAACGCGTCCCAACCCCACTTACTAGATTCCGCAAAGTCCCGTGGCGTTCAATCTGGGTAGACCGTATTCCCGCCAGCGATCACGGAGTCTCCATTGCGCAAGTCGGCAATTACCTCTGCATAGGCCTGTGGTGGGAACCATTTCCAGGAATTGCCATTGTTAACGAGAATGAATCCAGCGATGACATCCGGTGGATAACAGTTCAAGATGGGCTACCGTCGAGTTCCGTGCAAAAAATTCTCCGCATATCCGATTCGGAAATTCTTGTTGCACACGATCTGGGTTTTTCATTAATCGATGTCAATGAAAATAAAGTAAAGGCCAATTATCTCTATGGAGAATCGGGCCTTCCATTTTACAACGGTCGCGATCTCCGCATCTCTCTCGTAGGCCGAAGCGCCATGCTTTTTTCCTATGGTCGCGAAATTGTTTTTTTTGATTTCCGCGCCGGGCGGGCTCTAAAGCGAGTCTTCGGAGATTCCCGGCTTTTTCATTCGGATATTACAGCACTCAAATCGGATCCAGATCGTATTTATTTTGGCTCTTCCGACGGAATTTCAGAATTGTACTTATGGGATCTTTTGAGCGAAGAGATGGAATCCAAGCGGACCTTTTCAAAATTTATGGCGCCCAAGGATGGCTCCGGGAAAAAAGTAAATGGAGTCGTTTCTTCCATTTTTACCGCAAATGGAAAATTATTTGTCGGCGGTCTCGGTGGACAGCTGGCTGTTATTGACGAAAATTCGGGCAAAACAGAGGAATCTTTGAATTTACCTTCTGGCGGTTTCTATTTGCATTGGCGGAACTACGAAGATCTTTGGCGTACGATACCGTTTAAAACTTTTCTCATGAACTCACTTATTATTTGCCTTTCTACGGTCTTCATCTGTATTATTTTTGCTTCTTTTGCCGGGTATGCTTTGGCGCGCTTGCATTTTTATGGGCGGAATTCCCTAAACGTGGTTTTAATCTGGAGCCAAGTTGTTCCAAATATTCTGTATTTGATTCCTGCGTTCCTCCTATTTTCCTATCTTCAACTTCATACATCCATCCATCTTTTAAATACAAAAACGGGAATCATACTCCTCTATTCTGCGCTGTTTGTACCAATGGCGACTTGGATTCTCCGCAATTTTTTCCGCTCTGTTCCTCCAGAATTGGAAGAAGCCGCTTTAATGGACGGCTGTTCTCCGCTCAAGGCTTTTTTCCGGATTGTCATTCCATCCGCTATGCCGGGAATTATTGCAACGGCTATTTACATATTCATTCTCTCGTGGGATGAACTTATGTTTGTCTGGGTTCTTTCAATGGATTCAACGACGGCAACGATTCCTGTTGGGATGCGACTTCTGGTCGGTCAATTTGGAAACCGGTTCGATCTTTTAATGGCTGCAGCGACCATTTCTACACTCCCCGTTATGATTTTGTTCTTTGTGATGCAGCGGCAGCTTCTCTTCGGAATTTCAAACGGAACTAATTCCGTCAAAGTTTTGCCCAAAATGTCCAAGACAACAGGAGCTTTGCGGTGATTTTTTGTATTTTGCAATCGCTTTTATCTAGAGGTCTAAGGGTATGAAATTAGTGAAACCCAAGGAATCGCGGAGATCTCGCGTATTCCGCATCTATTTTAACCGAATGTTCCCCAAGCGTATGGACGCATATGCAGTGGCGGGATCTGTCGCAATTGGTGTTTTTATTGGAATCTGGCCGACGTTGGGTGTTGCTATAATCTTAACCGTAGCCGTTTGCGCCTTGCTCAAGCTTCCGAAAGTGCCCGGGGTCATCGCTTCGTTTGTCGCGAATCCCGTGACCCAATTCGGTTTCTTCTATCCGGCAGGCTATTTTCTTGGCAGTACGATCATCAAGCCGGAAAAGATTTCCTTTGATTTCTTGCAGGAACTAGAAGGGCTCTCTTTCAGGAACTGTTTTACTATTTTCAGCAAATTGTGGAATGATGCCTTTTGGCATTTGGTTGCATTTCTTGTCGGGATTACTCTTGTGGCACTTATTTTTGCAATCATTTTTTGGGTGATTGCGTACTTCGTCGTTGTCTATCGCAAGCGCAAGCACATCCAGCTCAAAAATGCCTATATTCACGACTTAGTAAGTGAAGACGAAATTGTCATAGAAGAAGAAATGCTCAAAGGAACACACATGCACATCTTTCCATTTAAAGCCCTCCGTCCTGTTGATCCATTAAAGGCAAAAGATATTTCTGCATTGCCATACGATGTAATGAACCGCGCCGAAGCAAAGGAAATGGCAGAAGGCCTTCCTTATTCCTACCTGCGCATTACCCGTGCAGAACTTGAACTTCCAGATTCCATCGACGCATACGATCCGAAAGTCTATGCAAGAGCTAAGGAAAACTTGGACAAGTTCATAGCCGACGGCGTTATTGCCCAAGAGAAGAAAGATTGTCTGTACGTCTATCGGCAAACAATGGACGGCCGTGAACAATATGGCCTTGTCTGCACAGTACCTGCAAAAGATTATTTTGACAATATTATCAAGAAGCATGAATTGACCCGCAAGGACAAGGAAGACGACCGCCTTCGCCATATTATTGCGACAGATTCCAATACAGGCCCGGTTTTCCTTACATACCGTGACAATGGCCAATTTGACATTTTTAGCAAGATAACTAAGAAGGCTCCGCTCTATGATTTTGTCTCCGAAAAGGACGGTTTTGGCCATACGGTCTGGATCATCGATGATAATGCGGAAATTGAAGCCATCCGCAACTCTTTCGATTCCGTACCGGTGAGCTACATCGCCGACGGTCACCACCGCAGTGCCGCTGGAGCACGTGCCGCAGGTTATCGCGCATCGGAGAATCCACATAGCCGGGGCATTGAGGAATACAACCGCTATCTGGCAATTCTTTTCCCGTCTACTCAGCTCAAAATTCTCGACTACAACCGAGTTCTCAAGGATTTGAACGGGCGCACTCCTGAAGAACTCCTCAAGGAACTAGACAAAGTCTTTACTATCAGAGAACTCCCGGGTATGGCACATCCTGAGAAGCAGAATACAGTCAATTTGTACCTGCAGGGAAAGTGGTATGCTTGCACATTCAAGGACAAGTTCCTCAAAGACTTAGGACCGGTTGATAGCCTCGACGTTGCGCTTCTCCAGAAACTCGTCCTCAAGCCGCTTTTCGGTGTTGAAGACCCGCGCACGGCGAAGAACATCGACTTTGTCGGGGGTATCCGCGGACTTGGCGAACTTTCCAAACGAGTCGATTCCGGCGAATGCGCGTGCGCCTTTGCCATGTATCCGACAACGCTCACCCAATTGATGGCGATTGCTGATGCAGGTGAGATCATGCCGCCGAAGAGCACTTGGTTCGAACCCAAACTCCGCGACGGACTCCTGGTCCATACGCTGGATTAAAATGACCGGCGTAAGGAACCTTCTTCTGAGAATGGCTTCACGCATCTTCGGATGTGCGGCCATTCTTTTTTTCCCGGCTTCCGCAGCTAAAATTTCACCGGAAGCGCTTTCTTTAGGAAGTGCTCAAACCCGCGATCTGCAGTTTCGCGAATTCGGCGAGGTCTTTCATCCCGGAACGGAAGGTTATCTTTCGTTTGGTATAAATTATTTTCCGCTGCCTTCTCAAGCAGAACTTTCAACAAGCTATGGCACACACAAAGGATATGTAGCCCGTTATAATTTTGCTGGCTATTTTTCAGAAGAAATGGGAAAGAGCGGTTGGGACTTGGGACTTCTCTGGTGGTTTGAACGACATGGCTGGGATTCCGAAGATTTTCTTTTGTTCCCGCATTATGGCGAATTTGCCTTGATACGGACTGTACAGACTGCAGGCCTAGCGATTACGAGGCCCTCTTTGGATTTGGGAATTGCTATAGGTGTCCAATATTCTAATCCGGAAATCGTTTCTGAAGTCTACAATCTTGAATCGGATAGCTTGTACGAATGGGGAGCTGCCGTATGGGGACCTATATCTCTCCAAAGCAGTTTTCATCATTCCGACTTCCGCCATGTCCGGCTCAGCTTGAATATGGAATCCAAGCAAGTTCGCGGAGGTCGTGAATCCGGATTCTTTACATATTTGCCAAACATCAATGCCGCAATGTTTAACCGCTCTCAAGACGATAAGGATTCGGCGCGTTTGTCCATCGAACAGAACATATTCAGACAATTACTTTATGTAGAATTAACGGGCTATTTTCCAGACAAGGACATCCGGTTTGCATCCCTTAAGTATTATCCGGATCCATCCAAAGTTGTTTCGTTCGATGTTACTTGCTACAAAAAAGAAAACGGTGATTTGCTTTGGGGTGGGGGCGTGAGTCTTCCCTTCCTCCGGCTATCATACAACCACGCCGATGATATCGAAAACCTTTTTGGTCTTCACGGTACTTTTGTCGCCCAAATCCATTTTGCGATTGCCAAAGCCGATGAAAAATTTTTTGGACTCAACGGATCCCGTTTCGCGCCGATGGAGACAAAGAGCTTTGATCCGGATTTCGACAAGAAAAAAGAAGAACGGGAAAAGCGCGAAAACAAAGAAAAACAGACCACTACAACAGAAACGACTTCTGATTCCAAGACAACTTCTCAAACTGAGACTAGACAAGATGCGAACAAAAAGCCCATCAAAGAAATAACCGCCAAAGGTATTAAGCGGGAGAAGGTTCAATGAAGCGGCTTGCAGTGCTTTCTATTTTTTTCGTTTTTTGCTGTTCTTGCACTCACTTGGTTCTCGATAGTTCGGTTCGCTTCCAAGTCCGTAATGATTCCGATTTTACTTTGGCAAAGCTGTCCGTCCAAGGCGATTCTTCTTATAAAGTCTGGATTCCAGACACTCTTTTGCCAGGAGAAACATCAAAAGTTTATGAAGAGGACTGGGTTGGATCGTTCAATATAATTTTCTACGCTTTCGATTCCGCTTCAAATAAATGGACCAAGAAGGATCTAGGAACTATTTCCTTTGATGGAGGAAGTACTTTTGGCGAAATTTCACAAAAAGACGGAATCAGGCACTTAAAAATAAGGTAACTTTCCTTTAAAATTTTATTTTTGTCCTGC
>JALNVO010000071.1 GCA_023231365.1 Fibrobacteraceae bacterium
TTACTTGATGATTTCAGTTACGGATCCAGCACCGACCGTGCGGCCACCCTCGCGGATGGCGAAGCGGAGCTGGTTTTCCATTGCGACTGGCGCGATGAGCTCGACGTCGATCGTGATAGTGTCGCCCGGCGTCACCATCTCCACGCCCTCGGGGAGCTTGATGGTGCCCGTCACGTCCGTAGTACGGAAGTAGAACTGGGGACGGTAGCCGTTCATGAACGGAGTATGGCGGCCGCCCTCTTCCTTCTTCAGGACGTAGATCTGCCCCTTGAAGTGGGCGTGAGGCGTGACGCTCTTCGGTGCCGCTAGCACCTGGCCGCGGACGATGTCCTTCTTCTCCGCCCCGCGCAGCAGAAGGCCCACGTTGTCGCCCGCCTGGGCGTCATCCAAAAGCTTGCGGAACATCTCGACGCCGGTGACCACGTACTCGACCGTGTCGCCGAGGCCGATGCGCTCCACCTTGTCGTTAAGGTTGATCTTGCCGCGCTCGATGCGGCCCGTAGCTACGGTGCCGCGGCCCGTGATCGTGAAAACGTCTTCCACCGGCATCAGGAACGGCTTCTCCGTCTCGCGCTTCGGAAGCGGGATGTACTCGTCGCAGGCCCGCATGAGCTCCATGATCTTCTCCTGGTAGGCGGGGTCGCCTTCCAGCGCCTTCAAGGCTGAGCCGCGGATGATCGGGGTGTTCGCCCCATCATACTGATACTTGGTGAGGAGGTCGCGGATCTCTTCCTCGACGAGCTCGAGGAGCTCCGGATCGTCGACCATGTCGCACTTGTTCAGGAACACGACGATCTTGGGGACGCCGACCTGGTGGGCGAGGAGGATGTGCTCGCGGGTCTGCGGCATCGGGCCGTCAGTCGCCGCGACGACGAGGATGGCGCCGTCCATCTGGGCCGCGCCAGTTACCATGTTCTTCACGTAGTCCGCGTGACCCGGGCAGTCGACGTGCGCGTAGTGGCGCTTCTCGCTCTGGTACTCCACGTGGGACGTGTTTATCGTGATCCCGCGGGCCTTCTCTTCAGGCGCGTTGTCGATCTCGTCGAACTTCTTTGCCGCAGCGAGGCCCTTCGCCGCTAGCGTCGTGCAGATCGCCGCGGTGAGCGTCGTCTTGCCGTGGTCCACGTGGCCGATCGTGCCGATGTTGCAGTGCGGCTTCGTTCTTTCAAACTTCTCTTTTGCCATAAATAATCCTCTTCTTCACCAGAAGGTTTATCGCTTCATATCTGCGAATGCTTGCGCATTCTGAATATCTCGGAAAGCATAGGAAGCGCTACTTTCCGAAATTGAGACCCCAATTTTAGCTTTTTTACAAAAAAAAACAAGCTCTTTTTTAAAAAAATTTACAGAAAATATACAAAAGGACGTAAAAAGCCTACATCTTGTAGGGCTCATAGCCTAAAAAGCGCAATGAATATTGCGCAGTACCTTTCGAAATAGAACGCACTGCAGTAGAATAACCAAAAAGATTCCGAAGAGGAAGTTCCGCTTTTAATGAATGAATCACTCCATTCCCGCCAATTTTTCCGATTTTTCCCTTACGGGACAAAATGTCCCCGCTCACTAGGCCCGCATATTCCACCGGACATTCCAAGGATATTTCCATATTGGGTTCATATAAGACGACATCTACAGGCTTTATAAGCATTGCTACAGCATCGGAACAAGCCTTTTTAATCATTGGAACGGGAGCTATTCCCTCGCTGTCAAAGGAATGGATTTCAAACCCGACACCGACAAGCGGCCCTTTCCCTAAAAAGCCTATCTCGGAGCTCTCCAATAAAGCCGAGCGAATTCCCGCTAAAATTTCCCTAGGAGCTCTTTCCAAAAATGCTCCTGACAATTTAATATCCCGGTCGGATTCCGGTAGAGGGTACGCAGAAAGTGTTAAAGAAACAGTAAACGGCCCTGCTTGGAACGAATTCTTCACTGGAGCCATAGAATGAGACAATCGTTCCTGCCAAAGGACATCGGGCTTGCCCGCTCGCACTTCACAGTGAAATTCCCGCTTGATGCGTTCCAAAATGACATCCAGCTGAACTTCGCCTACAGTATGAAGAACCCAAAAGCCTCCCTCCGGATGAGGGGTTATCTCGATAGAAGGATCCATTCGGGAAAGAATTTCCAAGCTCTTTTCCACTTGAGCAAAATCTTCTGGCCGGAGACATTCGATATGCGTTTGAAGCAGCGGATTATACTTTTCTGATTGAAAAAATGGTTCCCTGCAAAGAGGCGTGCCTTTGAGGGAAATCTTCAGTCCCAAACTCAGTGGCTTTTCAGAACGGACAGCATAAATATCACCAGGAAGGATTTCTTCAACAGGAAGAAGCTGCGATGCCTTCATCCGGAAAAAACTAAAACCCTTCGGAAAAGAACCGAACGGAACTTTTGCCCTACTTCTAAAGAGAGCTATTTCCCCGAGATCCGGGAAATGGCGAAGGCGGATAACTTCGCCTAAACAGTTCGCATCAAACTGCGGAGGAGAAGGCAGAAAGAAAGAAAGGCCCGTCATCAAACTGCGGACGCCAAAATTTTCTTTAGCCGACCCCGCATAACAAAGGACCGATTTGTCCGAAGCAGAAAGTTTTTCCAAAGCGGCAATCAAATCTTTTGGGGGAACAGCGATTCCATTCATCGCCGATGATAGAACGCCGTCATCAAATTCAGAAGAAGCGTCTACAGCTTCGGAATAAAGCCTCTGGAGAAGCGACTTCGCAGGATCTTCTACAGGCAAGCGATCCGGCTCTTCCTTTCCATTTCTGTGAACAAGGCGTGCAGAACTGATGACATCCAACTCGGAGGAAATATTTCCAGAGGAATACTCGGGTACAGACAAAAGAAGCGGCTTGATATTTAAAAATTCTTCAATGGCTATGAGAGTATCGTCCAAAGAATAAGAAGGATTATCCAGCTTATTGATAAAGATAAGGGTGCGAATCCTCTTCTCCCGAAGTTTTTTCCAAGCAGCAAGCGTTTGCGTTTCTACGCCATCCGCAGCAGAAACAACAAGAATCGCGCCTTCAACAGCCGAAAGAGCCATATCGACTTCCGCCCCAAAATCCACATGCCCAGGAGTATCGATAAAGTTAAACCAGATCCCCCGCCATTCAAAATGGGCAACGCCAGCTTCAATGGTAATGCCTCGCTCTTTTTCTTCCGGCAGATAATCCATCGTAGCAAGGCCATCTTCCACATTGCCGGGAGAGCGCACTTCACCGGCAGTAAAGAGGATGCGCTCGGAAAGGGTTGTTTTTCCTGCATCCACGTGTGCTAAAATGGCAATGTTCCGAATTGGCTTATCCATACCCTTAAAATAGAAAAAGACCCCGGACAAACCGGGGCCTTTGATAAATGAAACAAATTAATGACGCTTGCGGATCCACTCCGTCTTGTGAACCTCCGGAATATCATCCAAAAGTTTCAAGGTGTGCGGTTCCTTTGTATCATCAAGCACTTCTGCAGGAGTACCCATGTTCACGATCTTGCCTTCATGCATAATGAAAATCCGATTGCTCACATAGTTAGCAAGACCTATATCGTGGGTGACAAAGATGATCGTCATCTGCAGCTCTTCCTTGAGCTTCATCAAATAATCAAGAATGTTTGCACGGACACAAGCATCCACCATTGAGGTCGGTTCGTCCGCGACAAGCACCTTCGGGCGAAGAGCAAAGATACGGGCAAGAAGCATACGCTGCATCTGGCCGCCAGAAAGTTCGAACGGATACTTACCCTCAATGTCCGAAGGTTTGACGTTCACGGCAAGGAGGCCTGCATCCACACGTTTCTGCACATCTTCCTTAGAAGGCTTGTCCTTCAAAATATTCAAGGAATCTTCTAATTGAGAACGAATGGTGAAAAACTGATTGAAACAGCTGAACGGATCCTGAAACACGGACTGCACTTCATTCCAATGATCTTTCAGATTGGAAATTTTATGACCGCGATAAAGAAATTCACCTGCGTTCGGAGTATAGAGACCAAGCATAATCTTGGCAAGGACGCTCTTGCCGCAACCCGAACCGCCTACAATAGAAACAATTTCACCATCATGGATGTCGAAAGAAACGTTGTCTACAGCGACTTTTGTCCGTTTGCCCGCCCCGAAAGTTTTAACAATGCTCTTTGCGGAAAAAACGATATCACTATTTGGCATAGTCGCACCTCACGAGACGATCGCCCACCATACGGATGAGCTGAGTATTCTTTTTGCAATCCGGACAAGCAACTTTACAACGTTCTGCAAAGCGGCAACCGACAATAGTTTGTTTCAGGCTAGGAGGAGCTCCTTCAATAGCCTCAGGCTTGCGAGTACGCTGGCTCTGTTCCGTACTGAGCATTGCATTCATCAAAGCTTTGGTATACGGATGGCGAGGATCCTTGACAACTTGTTCGGCCGAACCCATTTCAACAAATTCGCCCGCATACATAATGGCAATGTTATCCGCAACATGGTACAGAAGCGGAAGTTCATGCGTGATGAATATCATTGTTGAGAAAATGCCTTTATCCAGCAAATCAAAAATCATACGGATGACTTCTTTCTGCGTCGATACGTCCAAAGCGGAAGTCGGCTCGTCCGCAATCACCATCTGAGGATTGAGGAGAGTAGAAATTCCGATAACAGAACGCTGGCGTTCACCAGCAGTGAGCTGGTTTGGGAAAGAATTCAAAACGCGCTTGGTATCCATTCCAAACAAGTCGAAACGCTCGCAAAGGCGTTCGTAAATTTCCTTCGGAGAAACGGAAGAACCGCTTTTCTGATGAGCGGCAATCACATCGGCAGCAATGTCCTTTACCTTTCTAACCGGATTGAGGGCGTTGAAAGCTCCTTGTGGAATCATAGAAATCTTCTGAGCAAGGACATTCGCACGGATGTCTTCAACGGTGCGGTTCATCAAAGATTCACCATTCACGCGGACATCGCCGCTTGTCGGATAAAGCGGAGGAATGCACATACCCATAAGTCCGCTCACAAGCGTAGACTTACCGCAACCGGATTCGCCTGCAATGCCAAGGATCTCACCCTGTTTCATTGAGAAAGAAACATCCGTAACGGCATTGATTTTCTCACCGAAACGAGTGAGATAATGCAAGCTCAAATGATCTACTTCCAAAATTTTTGCTGACATAATTAAGACCCCTTACTTGCGGAGGCGCGGGTTGAAGACGCCTTCCATAGAAGTGTTGATCAAATAAAGAGCGAACACCGTCAGCGTAATAACGATAGTCGCAGGAAGGAACGCCATCCAAATGCCATCGGAAAGAGCTCCGTTATCCTTCGCCTGATTCAATATAATGCCGAGCGATGTAGAATCCAGAGGGCCAAGGCCGATCATGGAAATGGAAGCTTCCGAAAGAATTCCCGAAGAAACCTGCATGATGAAAACCATAAAGACGTATGACATCAAATACGGAAGAACGTGCTTGAAAACGATCGTCAAGGAACTTGCACCATTGAGACGGGCAAGGGCTATATGATCGCGGCTTCTCAAAGCGGAAGCCTGAGCACGCACAGCACGTGCAGACCAACTCCAAGTCGTAAGACCAATAATCGCTCCGATCAACGTAAGGGATCGCCCATCTTTAACAGCCGAACTGATGAGGACGAGAATTACAAACGAAGGAATCACAATGAAAAGGTTCGTGCCCATGTTGAGAATTTCATCCAGCCATCCACCTTTAAAGCCTCCGAAAAGGCCGATGAACACGCCGAGAACAGTCGCAATAACACCAGCAACAAAACCCACATACAGAGAAGAGCGGAGACCACTGATGAGAAGCGACATATAATCGCGTCCCAAGTGATCCGTTCCAAACAGATGTTCCGCACTAGACGGAGCATAAGGACCAGCAACAATATCGCGATAGTTTGTATCCACATGATACAACACAGGACCAAGGAACGCAATCAAAAGCGTAATGAGGAAAATAGTCACACCGATAACAAACATCGGGGACTTCATCAAATTTTTAAGAAGTTTCAACATAATTATTTACCTCCCATCTGGAGACCGGCCTTGACACGCGGATCAAAGACGGCAATCAAGACATCAACCGCGAAATTTGCAATAAGAACGCACGTCGAAATCATAAGCGTGCAACCTTGGATAGTTGCATAATCGTTCTGCTGAATAGCAGTGAGCATTGCCATTCCGAGGCCCGGATAAGAAAAAATCATTTCCGTAATAAGAGCTCCACCGACCATAGAGCCCAAAGATTGAGCAAGACCTGTGAGCTGAGGAAGCATTGCATTGCGGAACACATAACCGATAATTTTGCCTTCGCGAAGACCGAGCCACTTAGCATACTTCATATAATCCGTTCCGAGTTCGTAAATACTCATAGAACGCATACCCGTCGCTTGACCTGCCAAAAGAATCGGGAAACAGGAAAAGAACGGAAGCACATAATAATAACCGACGGACTTAATAAATGCAAAATTAAAACCGGGAATCAAATCCGGTCCATAGGCTCCCATAGCAGGGAACCAGCCAAGTGTAATGGAAAAAAGGGCCACGAGAAGCATACCGAAAACAAAGTAAGGAACTCCGTTGAGGAACATCGCTAACGGGAAGAACACCTTATCAAAGATGCCCCGCTTATATGCGGCAAAAGCTCCAAGCAAGTTACCCACGATCCAGCCGAGGAGAATCGTCGGGGCTTGGATGGCGAGAGTCCAAGGAATACTTTCCTTGATGATATCAATCACCGGCTTCGGGTATTGGCTATAGGAAAGGCCGAGATCTCCCTTAAACACATTCTTGATGTAGGAAACAAATTGAGAAAATCCCGAAGCGAGTTTCGGTTCTTTTTTCACTACCGGAGCACCAGCCGAATCAAGGACAGGTTTACCGTTGTTATCCAGTTCAGGAATTTGTTCGTAAATAACGGAACCATCTTCGTTGAGTTCGGCCATACCGAATGACACGAGCAGGGATTCTTTCTTTTTCTGGGCTTCTTCTGGAGAAAGTCCTTGAGCGGCCTTGCCCATGATGATGTCGACAGGGTTATTCTCGCCCAAACGAGGCAACGTGAAGTTGATTGCTACGGCTACGATAAAGGTGAGGATGTACCAGAAACCTTTTTGAAGGACATAGCGAAGCATTGGAAACTGTTTTAGCATTTTTCGTCCTTATTTTTTAAGCTGAAGCTGCCAAAGAATTTGTGTACCCGAAGCCACCCAAGGAAGCTGAGGCGGAGCATACGGATTCTTTTCCGTAGGCCAGTTCGTCCAGACGCGGTCGCTGAACTCATAGAATTGTTCTGGCAAATAAGTGAGAGGAATCGCCGGCTGATCTTCCATAAAAATTTTGTTCAATTGACGATAAGCAGAAGCGATAGAATCCTGATCGGTCATCAAAGGAATCAAAGCCATCAAGCTGTCCACCGCCGGACGATATTCCGGAGTGCCCGGTTGATTGTAACGCCCAATATTGGTACCTGCCCAACTGCCAAGGGGCTGCCAATCGCGGGAAGACATAACCGCTTCAAACCGGCTCCACGGAAGAGACGGAGAAACGTCTGCAACCGGCTTATCCATAATCAAATCAAAGTCGCCAGTTCCCTTCTTAGGCCAGTACTGACCTCCATCCACAAAGCCTTCACGGACATCAATGCCTGCCTTGCGCATACCTTCTACAGCAATCGTCACAATAGCTTCCCAGTCAGTCCAACCGGCAGGGGAAGTGATGAACAACGTCGGAAGTTTCCGACCGTTCTTTTCCATGTGGTCGAGTTCTCCGTCCGCCTTGAACACGGAGGTATAACCCGCCGACTTCAGCATATTCTGGACTTCTGCAATTTTAGCAGAATCGCGGAGCGAAAAATCTATACCATACTTCGCGCAATCTTCATCATTGATATACTTGCCTTCAAGAACCGTTGGCATAATAAGTCCAGCCTTGATCGGCGACGTATAATTGGAAACGGCAAACTTCTGGATAGCGACATAATCAATGGAAGTGGCCATCGCACGGCGGAATACCTTATCATTGAGCGGTTCGCGCATCGTATTAAAAATCATCATCGGCATAGCGCCAGGTACAAAGTAAGGGGGTTCATCATACCAAGTATGGACACCGGCAGTACTCTTGTGCTCAATTCTCGGAATGAAGCTCATAGAACCATCAAGAGAGCCTTCGCGCATAGCAATCGTGCTGTGCTCGTTGGACTTGTAAATCGGGTGAACGATATACTTTGGGGCCGGAAGCTTCCCGCCATGGAGAGCCGCATTGCCCCAATAATCATCACGACGCTGAAGGATAATCTTTGTCGTAGAGAATCCGGCAAGATTGTATGGTCCAGAAATAACAGCGGCTGAACCCATCATATCCTTTTTTACGTCATCAAGAGGACTGGCCTTGCACGCCTCAGAAGTTTTATCCTTATTGCATACAGCGGTCAAAGAATCCTTTGCATTCTGCAAGCGGGTTTCAAAAATATGAGCAGGAACAATACGGATGGCTTGCAAGACATCGCGCACACTAAGCGGGTTATTGCGTTTCTCCTTTGCGACCATAAATGCAAGGCGTTCCGTCTTAACGCTATCGACAAGCACGGTATCTACGTGAATTGCAGAAATCTGGTCTAGGGCAAAGCTTGTAACAGCACCAGAAAAATGGGCCCCCAGTTCATAAATGAACTTAATATCAGTTGAAGTAACCGGTTTTCCGTCGCTCCACTTCGCTTGAGGGTTCAAGTCAACAACTACAGAATCGTTGTTGGATAAAGAATCTTGAAGAGTTCCGAGAAGAGGTTCAAATTTTCCATTCAAGGTGTTGTACGTAATCAGCGGTTCATACATCAAATTGAAACGCCCGCCAACCGGCCAAGCAGCCTGCCAACTTTCAGCAAGGGGGTTAAACGTTGCAGGAGTACCCCATTGTTGTCCCGATAAGTAGAGAGTTTCCTCTCTAGGGAGAGATCCTTCGGATGAGGATTCACCGCATCCGGCCAATAAGCTAAAACACGCCGACAAGGCAACAGAGCCTCGGGCGATCGTTTTCAAACCATTCATTTTATCCTCTTGTTTATAATCTGCACAAGATGCTCACATTAAAACTTTGCAAACATAATTTACATTGTTTTATTACAGTTTAGAATAGTAAAAAAAAATTCTCATAAAAAAAGAGGCTCCGATTTAAAACGGAGCCTCTTTTCAGCAATCGTTCACAATTGTTCAATTACTTACGCGGATCGCCGGCATAGACAGCAGCTTTACCAAGTTCTTCTTCAATCCGGAGAAGACGATTGTACTTGCAAACGCGGTCTGTACGGGAGAGAGAACCCGTTTTGATCTGGCCTGCGGCAGTACCCACAGCAAGATCAGCAATAAATGTGTCTTCCGTTTCACCAGAGCGGTGGGAAACGATCGGAGCATAACCTTCAACCTGAGCGCGCTTGATAGCGGCAAGAGTTTCAGAAACAGAACCGACCTGGTTCACCTTGATAAGGATGGCATTGCCGATGCCAGCCTTGATGCCTTCGTCAAAAATCGTCGGGTTAGTCACGAAGAGATCGTCACCAACGAGGTTGATCTTCTTGCCAAGCTTTTCAGTAAGAACCTTCCAACCAGCCCAATCGTGTTCATCGAGACCGTCTTCGATGGAGAAGATTGAGAACTTGTCAATGAGCTTCTCGTAATAAGCAACCATCTGCTGGCTCTTGAGGGTCTTGCCAGTGGACTTCTTGAAAGTATAGGTTTCGCCCTTGTCCCACTTGTCCTTGATTTTCTTATCGCAAAATTCGGAAGAAGCAACGTCGAGAGCAATCTTGATGTCCTTGCCGAACTTGTAACCAGCCTTTTCTGTAGCATCCTTAAGAGCAGTAAGAGCCTTTTCAAGAGTCATCACACCCTTGATTTCAAAACCGAACTTGGCCTTCGGAGCCTTCTTGAGAGAAACGCCCGGAGCAAAACCGCCTTCGTCGCCGACCGTGGTATCATAACCTTCAGCCTTGAGAACGGACTTGAGGGAATGGAAAATTTCCGTCACCATCTGAAGGCCCTTGGAGAACGTCTTTGCGCCAACAGGAGCAATCATGAATTCTTGGAAATCAATCGGAGCAGAAGAGTGATCGCCGCCATTGATCACGTTGCACATCGGGCACGGAAGCGTGAGCTTCTTCGTTCCATGAAGCTTTGCAATGTATTGATAGAGAGGAATGCCTGCATCATTAGCAGCAGCAACACAAACAGCCATCGAAACGCCGAGAATTGCATTTGCACCCAGCTTGTTCTTGAGCATGCGGTTGCCATCGAGTTCGATCATGGCATCATCAATTTCGGTCTGCTTGGAAGCATCCATCCCAATAATCTTCTTAGCAATCTTTTCGTTGACATTCTTGACAGCCTTCAAAGTGCCCTTGCCGCAGTAGGTCTTCTTGTCACCGTCGCGGAGCTCGCAAGCTTCGCGTTCGCCGGTAGAAGCGCCACTCGGAACAGCAGCGTGTCCTTTAGCACCAGAAGTGAGAACGACATCAACTTCGAGAGACGGATTTCCACGGGAATCCAAAATCTGACGAGCGACAACGGATTTGATTTTTGCAGCCATATTTTGCCTTTTTTTAGAGTGAGTTTTTTTGATGTAAAAAATATAGAAAAACTGTTGATTGGCGTGGGATTAAATGTTTTCAAAAAGGAGAAAAACAGGCTGAAGCGGATTCAATGCTGTTTACTTTTTACACAAGGCAAAAAAATACCCTTTCAAAGCCATTCATTCTAGATTCCATCACGACTACAATGAAAATAGTTCTTGAAATCGGAAAATCTAATTTATATAAAATTCCGGAGACGGAACATTTTCGCCATTACTCAGCATCCCGATTGGGGATCTATACCATCAAAGTCTATGCACCAACCGGAGTGCGTATGTTCAACCGAACTCTAAAAACGGGCGCAGGAGAAAACGAGTTCCCGGTAGGGTTAATGCCTTTTTAAAGATTAACGTTCATCTCCGTATTTCCCCATCGCGCTTTCGAACGGGCGCATAAAAGCTCTGCTCGATGCCCGCAACCCTGTTGCAGAAAACCAAGGAAGTCTTCCGGACATCAACGTAGAGCACCTCAATTCAAGCATCTTCTTGATGATTGGCGTACAACCAAAATTTGATATATAACTGACAATTCATCCAGTCAGAATATAAACCGGAAAATATTTGCTCCGTTTTTATATGAACTTTTGAAAACGGTACATACAGAATGGTCTATGGATAGAATCAACGATTCGAAATCAAATGATATGCGGAAAAAGAATGTTTGAGAATCGATGGCAGGATCGAAGGGACGATCTGCGGCACGAAGTTTTGTTGGGGCACCATCCCGGCAGAGTAAATTCATTACCGGATCAAATTTGCGTTCGGCATCGTATAGAAATTTTCGATAGAA
>JALNVO010000072.1 GCA_023231365.1 Fibrobacteraceae bacterium
AATGGAAATTAAATCGATGAGGCCTGTCCATGAGAAGATATAGAGAAGCACAGATGTTATGCGATGCTTGGAAGGATGCGTGGAGTTGGATGTGTAGATGCGGCAAACATATTCAATGGAGAAAATAGCGACGGAAAAAACTTCGAAGATGCGGAATATATGTGCATAATGCGTGTAAAGGCTTTGGACGGTTTCAAGCGATACCGCGATGACGTTTGCAAGAATGAGAATCATCAGGAAAAAGTCAATTGCTTTCCGTGCTGCAGTTTCTTTTCCGGTGCGTCCAAAAAGCTCGTAGATAATCTTTTTCATAGTAAACCCCTGAATTAAAAGATCGCCTTTATTGAATGAATTTGAGAATGAGTGGAGCGAGAATTGCTGTAATAATCCCGGCGACGCCTATGGCGAGAGAGCTCATTGCTCCTTGGGTTTCTCCCATTTCCATTGCGCGGGCGGTTCCTACGGCGTGAGAAGATGTTCCTATGGCGAGGCCTTGTGCAACGGAATCCTTAATATGGAAGAGCTTACAGACGATTGGTGCGACGACAGCTCCCGTAATTCCTGTAACGACGATGGCGATGATTGTCACGGCGGGAATTCCGCCGATTTCTTTGGAGAGCTCAATTCCCATAGGTGTTGTAATGGATTTTGGAACAAGAGAAATCCAGAGCGCTTGATTTAAATGGACTAGCTTTGCAAAGAGAATGATAAATACTACGGAAACGATACAGCCGGCAGTAATTCCCGCGAGAATGGGGACGATATTCTTTTTTAATTGTGGGAGCTGTTTGTAGAGTGGCACGGCTAGCACTGCTGTGGCGGGTGAGAGAAAAAAGGAAATATAATCTCCTCCCAGATTGTATGTTTCGAGGCTGATGCCTGTGGTGAGAAGAAATCCGATGACAAGGACATTGGCGATGAGCAGTGGATTGAATATGGACCACTTGAATTTTTTGCTGATGAAGACGCCGAGTTCAAAAGCGATGAGGGAAACCAGAATGCCAAAAAGGGGGGTATTGAGAAGCTCGTTCATTTCTTCTCCTTTTTTGAAAAATGCCGTTCAAAGAATTGAACTGTGCGGCCTGTGGCGATCATTGTGGCTATTGTGGCCGAAATGCAGAGAATGAGAAGTAAAATCCATTGCCCTTGGAGCGATCCTTGGGCGGCGAGAAGACCAATACTTGCGGGCAAGAAGAAAAATGGCAGGTGGTTCAAGAAAAATCGCGTGGCGCTTGAAATATCTTCGGGCTTGATAATTTTGAGACAAAGTACTGCGAGAAGCAATAGCATAGAGAGTATGTTGCCGGGAAGCGGCACTTTGCAGATTTTATGGAGAAACTCGCCTGCAAAACAGATGACAAGTATGATTGCTAATTGAAGGGGAAGTCGCATATTGCAAAGTTAAAATTTTAGCTTATGAAAGAAAGAAAAAACTTTTAGCTTTGAATGCTTTTCTATTTTTGAATTATGGGCACTTCTAAAAATTGCTTTGCGGCTATGAAATCGAGCGAAGCCGAGCAAGAGCAGGAACGAGAAGCGGCGAAAACCATGCGAGGTGAGTGTCGCACAACCGAGCTTGCTCGGTTGTATGACCGAACCCCAAGAGTGACGCGAAGCGTCAATACCATGCGAGGTGAGTGTCGCACAATCAAGCTTGCTTGGTTGTATGACCGAACCGCAAGGGTGACGCGAAGCGTACATACTCTCTGTATTGATGCCTTCGGCATCCGCTTCTGCGCCTCAGGTCTTGATAGTGAACGAGTTCACTATCGCGATACTCGGCTTGAGCGCTCTTCGCCACTTTGAGAGACGACTGTTGCAAAAGCCGAATACAGCGGCAAAGCTTGCTTTGCCATTGTTGAGGCTCGACAACAGGACTTTAGTCCACTATTGCGAAGTGCTGTAACCGATTTCATAGAAAATGAATTTTTAGAGGTGCCCGTATGAAGATTTTTGATAAACTGAGCCTTGTATTGCCTTCTGTAGAAAATCCAGCCCGCTATATGGGTGGCGAAGCGAATAGCATCGTCAAGGAGCCTTCTAAACTTTTGGCGCGTATGGCTTTTGTATTCCCCGATTTGTATGAAATCGGACTTTCGAATAACGGGCTCCGCATTCTGTATCATGTGGTAAACCGCGATCCTGAACTTTTGTGCGAAGTCGCTTTTGCTCCGTGGGATGATATGGCGAAGGAAATGGCCCGCTATGATATCCCTCTTTATACGCACGCCACATGGACGCCTGTGCGCGATTTTGATGTGGTGGGGATGACGTTACAGACGGAACTCAACTTTACAAATGTTCCATACGTATTGGAACTCGCTCGTGTCGCGGCTTTTGCCAAAGATCGCAAGGAAGAAGATCCGATTGTCATTGGCGGAGGTCCGGCGATGGCGAATCCGGAACCTGTAGCGGATTTTTTTGATGCGTTCTGTATTGGCGATGGTGAAGAGCTTTTGCCGAAAATGCTTCGCACAGTTGGCGAATGCCGCAAGGCGAAGCTTTCACGGATCGAGATCCTCGAGAATCTTTCCAAGATAGACGGCTGCTATGTTCCCGCGTTTCGCAAAGTGGTTGTGGGCGAGTTTGGGATGCTTGTGCCAGAGCTGGTTGCATCGGGCTCGTATGCGAATACGGACGGTGTCCGCAGGGTATACGTTGAAAAGCTTTCCAGAGAAGATTTCCCGGTTAAGAATTTGATTGCAAATATGCGGCTGGTGCATAATCGCTTTTGCGTCGAAGTGATGCGCGGTTGTACGCAAGGATGCCGTTTTTGCCAAGCGGGAATTTGGTACAGACCTTGCCGGGAGCTTCCTTCCGATGACGTGATGGAAATTGCCAAGGAAGGGCTTCGGGCGACGGGGGAACAGGAACTTGGACTTTTGAGCCTCTCAACGGCGGATTATAAACCGATTGAAGCCCTTACCGATTCCATCATTGACGATGCGTTTTTTGATACGGTCGATGTCTCGCTTCCGAGCATTCGCGTGAGCAGCTTTGGCGAAACTCTTGCGGAAAAGGTGGCAGCCCTCAAAGGAGGCCGCAGTGGGACGTTTGCCCCGGAAACCGGTTCGGAGCGATTGCGGAAGATGATCAATAAGACCATCAGCGATGAGGATATGTACAATGCCGCAGAGCATGCGTTCTCTTCGGGATTCAATAAAATTAAGTTGTATACAATGATCGGTTTCCCCACAGAAAATGAAGCGGACATGGAAGCGTTCTGTGGCCTCATTGAAAATCTGGTGAAAATTGGCCGCAAGTACATTCGCGGCGCGCAAATTGCAGTGAGCATTGGAATTCTTATTCCAAAACCGTTTACCGCCCTTGAATGGGCTGGTTTTGCATCAAAAGAATTGGCGATGTCTCATGTAAAGTTTGTCCGTGAGCGCTTTTACAAGCACCCGAATGTGAAGATTAGTTGGGCGGATTGGAGCATGTCCCGGTTGGAAGCTTTTTATAGCCGGGGTGATCGCTCGCTTTCCAAAATGATTTATGAGGCGTATAAGCGCGGAATGATTTTTGAAAGCGATAATAAGCGGATCAACCCGCAGAAGTGGGAGGAGCTTTGGAAAGATTTTGGCTATGATGAAAAGTGGATTTATGAAACGCGCGCCAAAGAAAGCGTGTTCCCTTGGGATTTTATTCACGCGGGTGTTACCAAGTCGTATTTGTGGAATGAGTACCAAAAGGGATTTAATCCAGAAATTTTTGAGACTGCAAAGCCCGTGCCGAATTGCAAATGGGGTGAATGCCAGCATTGCGGAATACCGGGGGGAGGCAAGGATGTGGTGCTTGCGGAAAATCCCGTGAAATACAAGGCGCCTAGCCGCACTCCGGATGAAATAAAAAAATTGGTGGAAAGCAGGAGGCCAATTTATGGATCGCATTATTCGTACAAAATAACTTTCCAAAAAACGGGAATCAGCCGATTTTTGCCACATCAGAATATGCTGGGGGCTTTTGTCCGCTCGTTCGGCTGTTGTGGAATTCCGCTTCGGTACAGTGAAGGATTCAGCCCAAAGCCCCGCATTATCAATATGGGAGCTCTTCCGCTTGGTCTTGAGACCGTGTGCGAGATTATTGGTGTTGAGACTCTCCAAAAGCTTGACCTTTCCGAAGAAAATATTCCGCGGCTTATTGCTAAGTTGAGCGAGCCCTTTCCAATGGGAATGAAAATTTTGAAGATTGAGACTTTGGATTCCAAACTCTCCAAAAATTTCCCGACGTCGATGACGTATTCTTACAAGCCTGATATTATTCCTGCTGACTTATTTGACAAATTCAAAGAGAAAAAACTCCCGACGATTACAAACCACCGCGGACAAGAAGTCAATTTGAACGAACACATTCTTGAACTTTCTGAACAAGATGGCAAGATCATCATTCGCGTCAAGTGCAATGACCAAGGCGGTACGATGAGTCCGTTCGCTCTTTACGGCGGGCTTATGGGACTTGTCGAAGATACGAGTCAGTTGGATGATGAATCCCGCCGCTATTTGATCCGCAAAGAGCAGATGCATTGGGATTGAGCGGGCAACGCAGACTTTGTGCTGCATTCGTCTCTGCAGAGCGCATGCCCCTCATTCCCGCGAGGCTCTTCGAGCAAGCGTTCCTTCGGGACATGCTGCGCTGCTTCTAGCGTTCGAGCGCGGACATTGGCTATGGTACAATTCCTTTCAGCGTCGCGCCCCGACCTTTGGATGACTCAGTCTCCCTCTGCGTCACCTCGGACGATACCTATGTGTAAATGCGCCTCCTAAATGTCACCCCAGACTTGATCCGGGGCGGGGTCTTGCCGCTATCACCGAATAGAATGCCTGAAATGCGGGACAAAGCATTGGACGATACCCCCGAGATTCCGGGTCAAGCCCGGAATGACTGCGAGGCGAGTGGAATACGGGCTCGCGCTTGCACAGAGCCGTATGACCGAGCCGAACTAGTCATCTATAATGACGGGGAACGAACGCCTTGCGTTTCGAGCTTGCTCGGAAAAGCTTGGCTGAGTGGAGCAGGTCATCTTGAATGACGCGTAATGAATGTCCTATTACGCGAGAACGGCTCCTTCAACGTCACCCTGGACGATACCTATGCGTAAATGCGCCTCCTAAATGTCACCCCGGACTTGATCCGGGGTCTTGCAGTTATCGTTGAACGAAAGCCAAAAGCATTGGACGATACCCCCGAGATTCCGGGTCAAGCCCGGAATGACTGTGAGGCGAGAGGAATACGGGCTCGCGCTTGCTTGACAAGCAGCTCATTCTGCAATAAGCCCGCGCGCGGTGTGGTGTGAGTGCACCAAAAAAGCTATTCCATCCAACTGTCGTTGAAGTTAAACCCTACGGAGAATGTCACCTTTGTCGGGCTTATGGCACTTGGCAAAATCGGAATGTCTAGCGGGTTCATTTTGCGTCCGCCTTTTCCGTAGATGTCTTCACCGATGCGGTCCAATCCTCTCGCCAAGTTGAATGAAATGTTGAATGGCAGGCTGTAGAAAATGCGATTGGCAACCCGGAATTCGATTCCTACGCTTCTATCCCAGAATTCCCGTGTTTTGATCTTGCTCCAAGGTAGCCCGTGATCGTTCCAAGCTGCGCCGACTTGTGCGTATAAATTCACGTAAAGGTCCTTGGTGGTAAAGATCCAGAATTGGTTCCGAAAATCGTCGAAGATGGGGAAGAGATAGTGAATTTCGGCCTTGGCGGCCTTCATTCCGCTGCGGTTGTAATCTTCGCTGGTGATGAGGTATGGGTAGCCATCCAAAAGGAGCGGCTCGTAATAGTAGCTGTCGAGCGTATCCTTGGAATCTTTTGCGCTCCAATTCAAAATTCCCGAAATGCTTGCACCTGCGGCAAAGCGCGCGTTGTCGTGAATTGGGTTGGGCAGGCTTCCGTACATAGAAAGCGAAATGTTGTGGAGCGTATAATTCCGGTAGATGGGTTCGATTTTCCCGCTGGGGCTTACGGTGAAGCTTTCGGAGAACGTTCCCGGGCGATACAGATCAGAATTGGAAATTTGATAGGCGAGGGAAATCCCGTTGCCCATTCCCACGGTATTATCTTGAGTTTCATCGCTTGTTCCGCCGATGAAAGATGCCCCGATTCCTCCAGAGATGCGCTTCTGGTATGTCCAGCTTAAGTTGTTTTCATAGAGGTTGAAGTCCGCCCAGTCGTAGCCGATTGCGGCGATGAGGCTATCGCCCTGTTTGAATACGCTGTAGCCAGCGGTCCCGACGACTGCACTTACAGGAATTGCATAGTTGTTCGTCGCTATCGAATCGTCATAGCTCCGCGGGTCTTCGTAGCGCACGGTGTCCTTGCTGCGGTAGTTGATGTTCGTGTAAGAGAGGCCTAATGTTATCGGAGTGGAACGGTTCTCGATTGCAACGAGGAATTCTCTTTCCTTTTCGGGGTTGATACCGTCACTGTTGATGTAATCCCAACCATTGCCGACTTCAAGGAGAAGTCCTGCAGTAATGATATTCTTTTTGAGCGGGTCGGAAAGCTCCATTACCATTCCTAGCTTCGGAGTGGCCTTTCCGTCTCCGATTGCCCCGAAGTCTGGAGCGCGTTCTGAGATGGAAAAGATGGGCGCTATTAAAGGAACGGTGGGGATTGCTTTGTAATCGCGTTCGCTGCCGGCAAATTCGATTTCGGGCTTTTCAATTGTCTTGTGAATTTTTTCAGGTAGAGTTCCTTTAAGTACGATAGGAGGTATTGCGGACTTTTTGATTGTGGAATCGCGGGTGGCGATGAGCGTGTCAATTTTGCAGGTGATTTTGGTGGAAGAATCGGCTGCATTCGTGTCGGCGGTGGAGACTACCGGATTGCTTGGACATTTTGTGTAAGTCGTATCGGACACTTTGAATGTCGAATCTTTTGTCGCATCATAGTCCGTGAGTTCGATGGAATAAAGCGAAAAACCATCTTTGTCGTACCCTGTATAATATACGGTGTTGGAATCCACGACTGGAGTAAATGCACCGCCGACTACATTCGTCAAAGGGTGTTCTCTTCCATCTGGAAGTTTTTTGGAATAGAGATTGTAAATTCCGTTTTTATTACTGGAATAAATTAAAGTTCCGTTGTCGATCCAGTTCGGATCGCGGAGGTCAAATCCTTTTTGGGAAAGGTCTGTGAAGCGAGTTCCGTCGCTGTTGATGATGGCAATACCGCGTGTGGTGTCGTCAAAGAAACTGAATGCAATCTTTTTCCCGTCCGGGCTGAATTTCGGAGAATAGATGTTGTAATAGAGATATTGCTCTTTTGGTGTAAAGATGTCAATGTATTCGTCGTTCGTTTTGCTGCTTTTTTCGGGGACGGCAACTTTGCTCAAGATGAACCGCGTCGAGTTTGTTTCGCGTCTCGCAAAGACGATTTCATTCCCATTGGGGGAAATGTCCGGATAAACTGCATCGGCGAGCTTTGTCGCCATTTGGAGTTCTCCATTCGTGTCTAATACTGCGATGTCGAAATGGGCGTGCCCGTTGCGGTCCCGGTTCTTGTATGTTACATAAGCTAATGTAGGACCGCGGCTTTCAATGTCCCGCACGGAAATGCCCTTGTCAAACCAGGGCTTTTCGGGATCAAATCCGCTTTTTGCATATTTTTTAATATCAATGACGGAATCTTGTATGGTAATGGTTTCTCCGGACGCGGAATCTTTAAATGCGATAGAATCTTCCGCTGATTTCGGGATCTTGAAAATGCCGCCATCGAACCAGGCTCCGCCGAAGTTGGAAATCCCGTAGATAGAAGAATCGGAGACGATGGGAAAATCGTTGTAGAATGCATCGGATGTCCATTTCTTTCCGGTAGCGAGCTTCCCCAAGCTCTTTTCTTGTTCTTCGTAGTTCTTGGTGATTTCTTCTTTCCAATTCTTGTAGAGTTCCTCTTCGCCGATGCCGATCACGTCTTCAAGGGCTGCGTCGAGCGTTACCCGGTGAATGCGGGCAAGTTCCGACCAAATCTTAGGTATGGCGTTTGGACCATAGTGGGCATCGATATAGCGTACAAGTGAGAATCCTTGAGTATAGGGGCCGAGTTCCGCATCGAGGGAATTGTCGGCAAAGTCGTGCATATAGGTGAGATCGAGTAAACCGTCATTCAATACCGCAACGCGTAATAGCATGTCGCGGTGGCTGTCCCAAGAATCGAAGCCCATCCGGGAAGATTCGAATTGCGCCGTGCCTTCTGCAAGCCAGAGCGGTTGAAGCGAAAAAGGAAATGTAAATGCAAAATTTTCCACATCCCGTTCGTTATAGTAATCGGTGTAAGAGAGTTGGAGTCCGTAGATAAAATGAGAAAGTTTGCTTCCGCTTTCGATGCTTGCCAAATGCGAAAATTCGTGCGTCACTACATCTGAAACCCAAGTGTGGGAACTCCGCACCTTGAAGTCCCAATTAGAAAGGCTCAGGTTTACCGCGTTTTCGCTAGGGATTGCCATACCATTGGAAATAAGCGAGTTCTGTAGGGATAGGTTCACTTTTTGCGGCAGGTCGATCCGGTATCTGGAAACGACGGAATCGTACACAGCCTCTGCATAAGAGGCTACTATGTTCGCGTGTCCGCTGTATTCCGCGGGGTATTCATATACGAAGTGCTCCGTCTGGGCGGTTTTCCAATGAATGTCGCTTTGGTTGCCGGAAAAGGTAAGTTCGGAAGCGAGAGAAAGAATGGGAAAAAATAAAAAGAGAAAAATTTTTTTCACAATGGAGCTAATATACAAAAGCCTGGGCTTTGGATGGTTGCTAATGAAACCGTTCGAAATGTCCGGTGAAGGATTTTAGCGCTTGAAGCGCTTGTTGATGTCTGCAATCGGGAGGCGCATCAAGGTCGGGCGACCACTAGGAGAGGTCATCGGATCTTGTGTGGCGAGAAGTTCTGCCATAAGAGCCGTCATTTCTTCTGTACCGAGTTCGTCTCCTGCGCGGTATGAATTGCTTAACGCCCATGCCTTGGCGAGGGTTTCCTTTGTAGGATCCGCGACGTTTTCTCCTTCTGCAATAGAAGAAAGCATTTCGTGTACTGCTGCTACGGCGCGGGAGAGGATAAGTTCCCTCGGAATTCCGCGGAGTTGATACGTGTTCTTCCCAAAGAGTTCCAAGTGGAATCCGAGGTGATCCAGTTTGGGGATGAGGGCGGGGACAAATGAAGACTCTATTGTAGTGAGCTCGACAAGTTCTGGGAACAGCAATTCTTGTGTTTCGAGCGTTCCTTGATTTTCAAGACTTTGAAGAGCTTCTTCATAGAGAATCCGCTGATGCGCTGCTCCTTGGTCAATAAGCAGGAGCCCTTCGCTGTCTTCGCATACGATGTACGTTTTTGCCAATTGGAAAAATTGAGGCGGGGAAACTTTATCCATCTTTGCGGGCGTATTGAACGACTGCGGTGTGAGGGGGATTACGTTGCCTGCTTCGGGGAGGGAAAAGAGATCTTGGATGATGTCTTCCGGATCTTCAGAGTGGTAGGGCTTTGCGGGCTCGCTAGCTGTAAAATTCGGAGTTTCTCTTGTTGCAAAACTTGTCGGCGCAGCGATCTTCTTTGCTACCTGGTTATCTTGGGCGCATTCCGTTTTTCCTGAAGGGAGAGCTCCAAGGGTTATATCTTCCAAGCGTATTGTCGGACAATCTTTTGCTGATTTTTGGAAAGCGTCTCTTACCGCGTGGTGCACTGCTAGGAATACGGCGTTTTCATTGGCGAACCGGACTTCGCGTTTGGTGGGGTGAACATTCACATCAACGCTCGTGTCCTGCATCTCCAAGAAGAGCACGGCGGTGGGTGCATTTTCTTTTCCATAGGGCTCGTATGCCCGGGTGACCGCCTTGGTCATTATGGAGTTCCAGATGGGGCGCTTTTGAACATAGAAGTACAGCCGGCTTCGCTTGTTCTTAAATGCTTCGGGGGGGGCAACAAAACCTGATACGCGGATGCCGTCTTCGGTGTAATCCACAGGGAGCATTACTTTGGCGACTCCAGAACCGAGTGCTTCGGCTATCCGGCTCTTGAGGTCGTTCCCTTCGACCCCCGTAAAAATTTCCCGCCCGTTGGCCTTGTAGTCTATCCGCACATTGGGGTTTGCCAAAGCAAGGCGTGTCACGGTATCTAAAATTTTGCTCGCTTCAAGAGTATCGCTTCCGAGAAAGCTCTTTCGCACCGGGGCGTTGAAAAAAAGATCTTCAATGAGAAAAGTTGTTCCTTTAGGCGTTGCATTTGTGCCACAATCTTCTCGGGTTCCCCCGTTGATTTTTATGAAATGAGCCTCATCCGCTTGTTCTGTACGGGATGTTATCGTCAATTTTGAAATAGCGGCTATGGATGCGATGGCTTCTCCTCGGAATCCATTTGTCATCAAATGGAAGAGATCGTCTGCAGAGAGCAATTTGGATGTCGTATGGGGCAAGTAGCAGAGGTTCAAGTCTTCTTCGGTCATACCACAGCCGTTGTCCCGGATAAGAATGGATGTTTTCCCTCCGTCTATGATTTGGACTTCTATGTGGGAAGCTTCCGCATCGAGGGCGTTTTCCATTAATTCCTTGACTGTGGAAGCAGGGCGTTCGACCACTTCCCCTGCCGCAATTTTATTGATGACATCTTCGGATAAGCGATGAATTCGGGAATTCTCCATATTTCAAATATAGAAATTGAGGAAAGACTACCCAAAAAGGGGTTTCATTTTTGTTTATACTGGTCTTTTTCTCAAGAAAAGACTACTTTTAACAATATGAGGGATCTTGTGAATAAAATTCCTAACGTGTTTTTAAAATTGGCTTATAGCGAACTTCTTCTTTCTTACAAGACAGAAGATCTGAGTTCTCTTATTCAAGATGCAAAGGTTTCAAGCAAAAACCTGCTTGAAAACGTATGGCAGGAGGATGAGAGCGTCTCAGAAGAGGACTATGCCTTAATTATTGATGGCTTAGCCCGCTGGCTTTTCTCAAGGGGTGAAAATCCCGATGGGTTCACCGAGAGAATGTTTGCCCAGTACAAGAACCTCTATTCGCTTCCGAAAAGGGCCATAGTTCGTTCTTATCTGCCTTTTATTTCTCGTTTTTACGAGGTGGAAGATCAGCGCCATT
>JALNVO010000073.1 GCA_023231365.1 Fibrobacteraceae bacterium
ACTTGTCGGTGCAACTCGGCAATGTGCATGCAAGCATGCCCGCAGCTCTCGTTTTAGGCGACAATCGTTCCTGCCATTGCTCCCACAAGGGAATCATTCTCACTAAGCGCTAAAGCGCAAGTGTTCATGTTTCGGTTCTTGATAAATTCACTTAACCAAAGCTGTTTTTAGAGGTGCCCTAAAATAAAAAAATGAAACAAGTTAAAGAGACAATCAGCAACAAGCTGCGGTACACATTTGTTCAGGCACGCATTAATGAAGACATTTTCGCCCTCTGAACGGATTTTTTCAAAAAATTCTTAATAAATTATATAAACTTTGGATCCAATAAGGAAGGGCTTTATGAGTTCATTATTTAAAACGGCAGCATTTGTCTTTACTTTTTTAGGAATCGGCTTCACATTCTTTGCCTGTAGCGATAACGGAGATTCTAGCACAAACAATGGAAATCCGACAGATGTAACAGGCTCCTGGGATATTGTTTCCGTAAGCAACGGAACCAACACAACCACTATAAACGTTGCCAACGAAGACAACGATTCGCTGACGCTCCTCATCCTATCAGGAACTTCTTTCGGCGACACAACCACAGCATTTGATGTCAACTCCGGCGATTCCCTGGAGATAATTTATTTTAGAGACTCCATCGACATTCTCGGAACCGTTTATACCAACAGATCCAGTTCTTCCAAAAACGAAGGATCCTGCTCATCGGAATCCTCTTCGTCAAGCAGGAATGAATACATTTCATCGAGTTCCCAAAAAGATCCAAACGATTTCTTGAACGGAAGCATTAAATACGGCACAATGACCGACTCTCGCGACAACCAAACTTACAAGACTGTGAAAATAGGGGAACAAACTTGGATGGCGCAGAATCTCAACTACGATGGAGGAATCAATTGGCCTAGCGAATATTCTTGCGGAAGATATTACCAATGGACTACGGCTGTCGGTATCGACTCAAGCTACAACGACTACAGTTATAGTTCCACGGTAAGCTTAATTTCCGAAGTAGATCATCAAGGAATTTGTCCCGATGGCTGGCATATACCTTCCATCATGGAATGGAAACTCCTCTTCAAGTATGTAGAAGCGAATCAAGGGAGTGAAAACATAGGCAAGGTACTTAAAGCCAAAAATAACGAAGCCTGGCCAGAGCTCTCAGAAGACAACAAACCCACCGACGATTACGGATTTTCGGTCGTCTATGGCAGTTACATATCCTATGCTGGAAGCCATGTAAAGTATAACGAATATGGCCACACGGAAACTATGTTCTGGGCTTCTCTGCCCTCTGGACCTTTTTCCGAATACGCCAATGACGTTTCTTTTGACAGTACAAATGAAGTTTCCTTTAGTTCCAACTGGAGAAATGCCGGCCAATACGTCCGCTGCATACAAGACAGGGACATGGACGAAGGAGCATCTCCCGCACCGAAAAAAAGCAGCGTCTACGATAGCCTAGCTTCGACACTGACAGATCTCCGCGACAATCAGGTGTACAAGACGACCGTCATCGGCAACCAAGTCTGGATGGCGGAAAACCTGAACTACGTTACGGAAAACGGCTATGCCGATAATATGGAGCAAAGCCGCTGCTACAATGACTACGAAGAGAACTGCAGCACATACGGAAGATTGTACCGATGGACCGCAGCCATGGATATCCCTTCCATTTACGCAAAAGAGCAGTTCACGGATACCGCTATGTACCAAGGAATTTGCCCGCAAGGCTGGCACTTGCCTTCCCGTGAAGATTTTATAGTTCTCGTAACCTCTACCGGCGATACAAATCATGCCGGATTGAACCTCAAGGCACAAGAAAGCTGGGACTATGGAGCGCCCGTTACCGATGAGTATTCTTTTATGGCTCTTGCCATCCCAAATTACGACAACCGATCTACGGACGAAATCGGAGACTACACCCGCTTCTGGAGCACAAACAACAACGACACGACAGCATTCAACTTGAGTATCTCGGACAGAAATTATATAAACCTCCGTACCTACTCCTCGAAATACAACTTTCAGCCCATCCGCTGCCTGAGGGACGCTCCCGGCACATACGCCTCACATGCAGAATATGGATCCTTCAAGGATTCGCGGAATGAAAAAACATACAAGACCGTAAAAATCGGCGACGATACCTGGATGGCGGAAAACCTGAATTACATAGACAATACATCGCTACTTACGGACAGTTCCTGGTGTTACGACAATAAAGAAGAAAATTGCAGCACTTATGGACGGCTATACAGCTGGAACGCAGCAACGGATCACGGATCGAGCAAACAAGGTGTCTGTCCGGAGAACTGGCACATATCGACAAAAAGCGATTGGGACAATTTGAGTTCGACGATTGGCAGCGCGCCATCACTCGGGCAAGCATTGAAATCCACGGAACTCTGGACTTTGGGAGCGGGCAAGAAAAATGATTACGGATTTTCTGCCATACCCGCAGGCTATTTTGATGTGACTTTTCAAGAATTGGGGACTGCGGCTGAATTCTGGTCGCAAGAAAACTACAATGATAGCCTCGCCTTCTATTATAGCATCAGCGGATCAACCGAATCACTCGGTAAATACGCCAAAAAATCTATAGTCGGAAGGTCCATAAGATGTGTAGAGGACCGTTAATCGGAGCATTTGCAGAAAATGAAAAATTTTGCCAAAACGATAATTTCTTTATCTGCAATTTTTCTCTTTGTCAATTGTAGCGATGACAGTAGCAACCCGACAAAAACCGATGTTCCCGAGAACGACCCGACGTCATCCTCCAGCGCGGGCATTTGCAGCGACTCAAAGTCGTCCTCGAGTTCCAGCAATCTGAGCAGTTCAATATCGTCCTCCAGTTCCGGCAAACAGAATTTATCTTCTTCGTCTTCAAAAGCAGACGTGCTCCCCAAAGACATTGATACGACATTCACCGATTTTCGCGACGGGCAAACCTATAGAGTTGTTCTTATCGGCAATGCGCTATGGTTTGGGCAAAACTTGAACTACAACGCACCGACGAGCACCTGTTACCAGGATTACGAGCCGAATTGCGAGCACTACGGTAGATTGTATACTTGGGAAGTCGCAAAAAAAGCATGCCCTACAGGATGGCATTTGCCTAGTCAAAATGAATATGACGTAATGCTGAAATCAATCATCGAACAAACAAGCGCATCAGAAAATTCTAGTGAATGGACAGAAGACTACCTAGGAGCTACCTTCGGCTGGAGCGACGGCATTACGCGTAACGATTCCTTCGGAATGGCTTTGCTACCCGGCGGATACAGAAGAACAGACAGCCTCTATACCAATATCGGAGCCGGAGCCTATATGGTAACGTCCGATGAATACAGAGGCGATTACAGCAAGTACCCATACCGCTACATTTACTACTCCTATATCGGTGAAGATAATTTGTACCACATGGGGATAGACGACTTTGTTAATTCAGGCGGATCGTATGAGGAACAATACTCTGTCCGGTGCGTCAATGACAGCGCCGTCAAAAATAGCGGTAACTACAGATCGGGCCCAAGAATCATGGAAACATGGGATCTATCTCCAAAAATAGAGGCCTATACCGGCCCTTATGGAGAATTCGTCGACGAGCGTGACGGGCAAGTGTACAACACCGTAAAAATAGGCGATCAAACCTGGATGACCCGAAACATCAATTTTGAAACCCCTAACAGCAGCTGCTACAATTCCTCGGATTTGTACTGCGATTTTCTCGGCAGACTTTATGAGGATGCAGACATAATGCAGGCATGTCCAACCGGATGGAAAGTTCCTTCCCCAGAAGATTGGCAAAAGTTGAAGACTTATGCAATCGACTTCAGCGAAGGCCAAGCTCCGGGGTATGTGCTAAAGGCTACAACGAACTGGGCGAGCGGATACGATGGCGGCGTTGACGGAGTGGGATTCTCCCTATATGCCGCCGGATATAAAAGCGGCAGCAGTTACTACGCATACGGCTATGGCACAGAACTCTACGCTATTGATGGAAAAGGAACTGCGTCTCTAACTTATGTCGGATTCAGCGGGCACCCCAATGATATGGTAATCGGAAGCGAACTTTCTGACGATGACGGAGACGCATACTCCATTCGCTGCATCCAAGAGCCCTAATAATCAACCAAGGCAAAAAAAAGGATAGCGCAGAACTATCCTTTTTACTGCAACTGAGTTTTAAAAAAAGGTTATTACTTCAAATATACCGGAACAGTCACCGAATGGTTCCCGTTTTTTACCATTAAGATATAATGGCCCACAGGAACTTTGGGCACAAGCATTATAGAGTTCTTATTTACTTTATATGAATTCAGACTTTTGCCCATCACAGAAAAAAGCGCAACCGTCGAATTTTCCTGATTCAAATTATCAATGCGGATTTTATTCCCCTGGACTTCAATTTCCGGCCGATTTATTTTCACTTTTTGAAAAATCGCACCTGGCCCAGAATAAATAGGAGCAGCCGCTTCTGCCCACAAACGCTGCATACTCGCTGCACCAGTTGCATTCGGATGAACGCCATCCGTATTGAGTTCTTCAGGATGATTGTAAAAATAAGTGTAAAAATCCGGTCCAGAATAAAGCCCGTTCACATTGACCAAGCTATCCAAGGATGTCAAATATTTAGGATTTATCTGCCAACCCGCCACACTAGAATCGGTTGCAATAATCCGGGCAATCACAGGAATAATTCCCAATGATTTTGCAGAATCAATGATCTCCTGCATATTCGAAATGTATGTCGAAAGATTTCCATCTCCCCCGCCCCAAGCATCATTTGTACCCATCTCTATCGCCCAAAAATGCACGCTCCCGCCATGGGTCATGTATGTAGAAATATTGTTCACAACTTCCGTGCTGTTCACACAACCTATACCGCCGAAAACAGTCGCGGGGGTATTTGTCGGAACAAGAGCATTCACCTGCCATTCAAAAGTCGTATCTACTGCATTTCCGTTAAAGGCCATTTGCGTAATGCTCGTACCTAAAAAGAACCAAGTGTCCTCCGCGCCGTTACTTGCATCAAAAAAGCGCACACCGTAAACCGACACTGCTGTTTTCATAGAAAAACGGAGCCAGCTCTTTCCTTCAAAATCGACAAGAATACCCCGTGAAGAAACGGGACTATCCGCGATGACCGCGAGGGTATCCCAATCCCCATCAAATCCCGTCGTAGAATTTGCAGAAGCAAGAAGAACAAAATCCGACAGCGGGACCTCGCTATGCCCGCAAGTAGTCGCGATATTGTTTGCCCACGCCTCATAAGGAGTCGTCATCCAAGTGACGAACAACTTTGAAGGGCCCTCCCCTACATGGAATGAAAAGGATGTATCCGACACATACGTGTACAGAAAATTATCCGTAAGGTATGTATTCTTTGCCCCGGAGGACAGATAAACTGAATCTCCTTCGGAAAGGTCCAAATTTGGAACGATTCCGGCGAAAGCGCCCACAGCGAGCAAGCACATCAAAATCTGAATTTTCATACAACACACTCTTTTTTTTCAACTCCTTAAATTTATCCTTAAAAGATCAAAACAGGAACTTCTAACAAGTTTACAAATGCAAGGCATTCCAATTTTCCCATTGAATTTTCTTTTCTATTTTTATGTTCCAATCCAAGGAACGACATGTCTTGCAAACATTTTCCCCTGTTTTTCATTATCCTCTTTTTCGGGATTTCATTCACTTTCGCAAGTAATGGAGCGATGCCGGAAAAGGCGTCCGTCTACACCAAAATAACTGACTGGTACAGTGAAAATTTGAATTATGGGACGGTCACACTGCTTATGGCTGTCGAAAGTTCCTTCATTCCATTTCCCTCAGAAGTTGTTGTACCTCCTGCGGCCTACAAAGCTCTTCAGCCCGGCTCGGGATTGAACATTGCATTAATAGTCCTCTTCGCCACACTTGGCGCGCTTATCGGAGCATTCATCAACTACTTTCTCGCCAAATTTCTCGGACGCCCGATTGTATACAAATTCGCAGATTCCCGCTTAGGGCATCTCTGCCTTTTGGATTCTACAAAAGTGGACAAGGCCGAAAAGTATTTCTGCGACCATGGGGCAATTTCCACTTTCGTCGGAAGGCTCATCCCTGCAATCCGCCAGCTCATTTCCATTCCCGCAGGTATTTCCAATATGAAGCTCCACACATTTGCCATTTTTACCGCACTTGGTGCCCTTCTCTGGAATTCGGTCCTCGCCATACTCGGAGTCATCGCCCACGGGCAGAGCGACCTCATCAAGCGCTACAATTCCGAGCTTTCCATCGTACTGCTCTTCCTTGCCGCAGCCTTCATCTGTTATATCATCTATTCCGCCATAAAAAAGAAACCCGCGAAAAAATCCGCGGGCGAATTGCAGACCAAATAAAATGCCTATTCCGGACAATTCTTAACGCAGCGATTGCGAACAAATTCTGCTTCTAGTACCATGATGCCCTTGTTGTAGCGGCGGTATTTGCCCTCGCGGAGTCCGTGGACAAAATCCATTTCCTCGGAAAGGGCTCCCTCTGCATCATAAATTTTCACGGTCCCTTCAATTTGACCGTTCTGATATGTGATCTCGCGGCGGAGCTTGCCCATCACATCCCATTCCTTGGAGGGACCATCCATCGTCCCCTTCTTATACGTGTCTAATGTTTTTAATGCGGCTGTTTCATAATAGGTTTTCATCTCCCCATCCTCAACGCCATCCACATAAAAAATTTCCTGCCACAGTACACCGTTTGAATAATGGCTTTTAAATACGCCGCTCAGTTTTCCCGCCTTGTAATCCGCCTCAACGCCTATCTTGCCATCCGCATAATACGAAATGAAATGTCCCTCACGCACAGTCGTACCCTTCTTCACCGTGTAGAGTTCCTGTAACGCGCCCGATGGCGAACGGACTTGCATAGTATCCAAAACTCCGGCGCATAGCGGAGATGCCGCAAAAACAACCGCAGACAACAGAATCCAATTTTTCAATTTCATTTTCTTCACCTGATTAAAGCCTTAAAAAGAGCTCCGTATTCGCGTCTAAAGCACTTTTTAATAATTCGCTGATATTATTTTAAAATTAGAATGTATTTTGTGGATGCTTATGCGCGTAACCTTTTTAAATCCGCCTTTTTTCCCTATGTTCAGCCGGGAATCCCGGAGTCCGTGCGTCACAAAATCGAGCACTCTCTATTGGCCCATGTTCCTCAGCTATGCAGCAGGCACAGTAGAAGCCGATGGCAATACAATTCAGCTCATTGACAGTCCAGCTATGGACCTCGATTTGGAAGCAACAATTGCCAAAATCAGAGAATTCTCGCCGGAACTCATCATTTCGAGCACCAGCACCCCCAGTATTCTGAATGACCTTTCCGTCGTCAAAACATTGAAAGTGCTTTTCGGTGTCCCTATAGCAATCATGGGTACGCACGCTTCGGCGGAACCGCTCGAAAGCCTTCAGATGGAGCCCGCACTGGATTATGTAATCATCGGCGAAGCAGACTATACCGCCCGCAACCTTGTTAGGCTCCTTCGCAGAGAAATTCAAAATCCATCCGACATCGCCGGACTTGCATTTAGAAAAGAAAACGGTTCTATAGACTTCCAGCCCGAAGGGCCGAAGATTGCTAACCTCGATGAAATTCCGTGGGTGAGCAAGACCTATTTTAAGCATTTGTTCTCTTGCTACAAGCGCTATTTTTATGGTGCGAACCTGAATCCGATTGTCGTTATCTTGAGCGGACGCGGATGCCCTAATCGCTGCAGCTACTGCGTGATTCCGCAAACGATGAACGGCCACGTGTTCCGTATGCGGAGCCCGGAAGACGTCGTAAGCGAGCTCGAATTCATCAAAAAAAATTTTACGGACTTAGGCGAAGTCTTCTTTGAAGACGATACATTCACAGCAAACCACGCCCACGTAAGGGCCATCTGCGAACTTATCCTCCAGCGCGGTCTCAAAATTACTTGGAGCTGCAATGCTCGCGCCGACGTTCCTCTCGACCTTTTGCAATTGATGCATAAAGCCGGCGGGCGCGAAATGTGCGTCGGTTTTGAAAGCGCCTCCCCGGAAGTTCTTGAAAAGATCCACAAGGGAGTAAAGAACACGGACAAGGCTATCGAATTCATGGCGAATGCGCGCAAGGCAAAGATGCTCGTGCACGGCTGCTTTATGGTCGGAAACCCGGGCGATACACGAGAAACGCTCCGCATGACGCTCGATTATGCGAAAAGGCTCTCGCCGAACACTGCCCAGTTCTACCCCATCATGGCATACCCCGGAACGGAAGCCTACAAAGAAGCCCTCGAAAGCGGAGCGCTCGAAAGCAGCGATTACAGCCAGTGGCTCGATAAGGACGGTTTTCACCGCACGACCATTCACCGCGGGACGCTTTCCAGCCAAGACTTGGTGGACTTCTGCGACCAAGCACGCCGGGAATTCTACCTCCGCCCGACTTACATTCTTGCACAAGCAAAGCTCGCGGTTTTCAACGGTCGCGAACGCTACAGAATCTTCCGCGGATTCGGTACGCTTGTCAAGCATTTGTTCCGCCATCACGGAGACCTTGCTCCGCGAGTGCGGCAGGCGCCTACGAACAAGCGATAATTTCTAGTACATATAAAGTTCACAAAAAACGCCCCGCAGTATCTACTGCCGGGCGTTTCTGTTTAACAAATTAAATTAAGCGGGGACTTTTGAAAAAGTCCTATCCAACTTTTCAAGAGCTTCTACAATTTCTGCGCTAGTCACGTTCAGCGGAGGGAGCAAACGGATCACGTTCGTACCCGCCCTATGAATCAGCAAGCCTTCTTTCCGGGCAAGCACGACGAGATCTGAAACGGGTTTAGTAGTCGTCACGCCGAGCAAAAGTCCATCTCCGCGGATCTCGCCCAAGAAAGAATACTTCTGGATGAGACTCTTCAAACCAGCTTGAAGTTCTTCAGAGCGCGTTTGTACTTCCGCGAGAAATTTTGGATCGCTTACGACGTTTGTCACAACAAGGCCTGCGGCACAAGCCACAGGATTGCCACCAAAGGTGGTTCCGTGATCGCCCGGTTTTAAGTTGTCTGCAATTTCCTGCGTCATCAAAATAGCACCTAGCGGGAGACCGGCACCGATAGCTTTGGCGAGCGTCACAAGGTCGGCCTTGAGCCCCGTGCGTTCTTCGCCGAGGAAGGTTCCGAGTCTGCCCATACCCGCCTGAATCTCATCCACGATCACGAGGCATCCGAATTCCTTGTGGAGGGCATTCACCGTTTCTGCCATTTCAGGAGAAAGCCGCATCACGCCGCCTTCGCCGGCAAGGCTTTCGAGCATAATTGCACACGTCTTGGCATTCACTACTTTCTTTAAGCCTTCTACATCATTCCAATCCACGTGCAAAAAACCCCTAGGGAGTTCGCCGAAGCCATGCCAAAGAGCGGGTTGGCCCGTAGCGGCTAAAGAAGCTAAAGTACGCCCATGAAAACTTCCATTGAAAGCTACGATTTGCGTTCTTTCATCTCCCTTGCGGTCAAAATACTTACGGGCAAGCTTAATAGCGCCTTCGTTCGCTTCCGTTCCCGAATTGCAGAAGAATACTTTGCCAAAATGCGTTACAGACAAAAGCTTCTTTGCAAAATCGATCTGCGGATAGTTCGGATAAAGGTTGCTCAAATGAACAAACTTTCCAATCTGATCCTGCATTGCCTTTACAACCGCCGGGTGTTGATGCCCAAGCGCGTTTACGGCAATACCCGAAACGAAGTCCAAATACTTCTTGCCATCCGCATCAAAAAGATACGAGCCCTTGCCTTCGACAAAGCTAACGTCTGGCTTGCAACAAAAGGGAGCAATAACAGCCTTGTCTTCCGCGAGTAAATTTCTATTCAAGGATTGTACCATAATTAATTTCTCCATTGATCTGTTTTACAAAATGTTCAGAATTTTTCCATCCCAAGATGTGAATTTGTTTGAGTCCTCGTCGGAGAGCTTTCACGCTTTCGCGCACCTTCGGAATCATTCCACCACAGATTGTTTCATCAGCAATTAGAGATTCAACTTTTTGCTCGTCGAGATTTGAAATGACATTTTTTTGTTTATCAAGAACACCGGGAACATCGCTCACTAGCAAGAATTTTTCAGCCTTCAGCGCCACAGCCAATTCGGAAGCGGCGGTATCCGCATTTACATTCCAAGCGACACCGGAACCAATCGAGATCGGACTCACCACAGGCGCCCAACCCGCATTCCAAAGATCCGTTACCAACTTAGGGTTCACATTGCAGATATTTCCAACACAGCCTAAATCCGCACCAGATTCCCGTTTTTTCGCTTCAAAAAGTTTTCCATCGATACCCGAAATGCCCACAGCAGGGCAGCCCTCATTTTCGAGCATGCGGACCAACTTCTTATTCACATAACCGGAAAGCGTCATTTCCACCATTTTCATGATGTTCGGAGTCGTCACTCTCAGGCCTTCGATAAACTGGGGCTCTTCAGACAAAAGTGCAATATTCTCGTTAATGTCCTTGCCTCCGCCATGTACCAGGGCAACTTTATAGCCAAGCGCGGGCAACTTAGCTATAGAATGAATAAAATCAAGGAGTTTTGCTTCATCAATAGCAAGACTTCCACCGATTTTGACGACAACCGTTTTCATTTCTAGACGAGCCTCTTTGTTCTATGTGCCCCAAATTTATTATATTCAAAGCACACATTTCCACCCGGGAATCCATAAAAAGGCAATTTTTTGGACTCTCATAAAAAAAGGCAAAAAACTATGGCTATTAAAAAAGTCTGGCTCGACGAATCTAACGACGAATGCGTATCCTGCGGCGCATGCGAAACGATCTGCGATGCCGTATTTTCCGTCCCTGAAAAGATGAAGGTAAAAGACGGCGTAGACTTCTCCAAATACGAGACCGAAATCAGAGATGCCTCGATAAGCTGTCCGGCCGGCGTCATCAAGTTTGAATAATCTCCAACCATTTTAAAACGAAGAAAAAAGCAACCCCCCGGCATAGCCGGGGGTTCTTCATATACGGGCATAGCCCTAGGATACTAGCAGCGCGTC
>JALNVO010000074.1 GCA_023231365.1 Fibrobacteraceae bacterium
GAGAGGCTGATAGGAGCCATCCTGTTGGAACAGAGCACGAGGACTGGATCAATGACAAGGCCTATCTCAATGTTAAAAAAATGGATTGCTCCGCTTCATGTCTGTGATTTTACAGAAAAACTCTTGCATTATCTTGCTTTATTGAGCCTCATTCTCTATTCGGCCTTGATGTAAGTAAAAAGTCCTGCTATATTGTGCAGTAGGAGCACCTTATATTCCAATACGAATTTGATTTCCAGTGATGCGAAATGAATTTTCATTTGGTTCGAGAATCGTCCAGGATTGATTTGATCCATTGGCGACCATATAATAAAACGTGTTCTATAGTCATTGTGAAGCTCCCTTTTGCTACAATGTGCCGAATTTAGTTAGAAAATGGCAAATTAAGGTTCACGGAGCCGATTGTATTTACTCTCAGTGTGTAATTCATTAGCCCACATAGAGGCGTTCATGGCCTACTAATGGAGTCCATGTGATCCTCACTGAAGTGAAGATTGTTATCACATCTACGGAAACGTTATTCGCACCGCGTTAACTTTGTTCTTGTTGTTTTTTGATAAACGATAAGATAGTGTCGAAAAAAACAAACATTTGTACGATTCATCCAAGATTCCGGGTCAAGCCCGGAATGACTGGTAGATGGTATCGATTTTAATATAAATCCCAGAATGGCTATTGAACGAAATTGGATGACTTTATTCGTCGAGTGTGTCGTCGAGTGCGGCTTCAACCTCGTTGCGATTCATATGCTGACCAATGAAGACTAGGCGGGTGATGCGGTCGCCGTACTTTTCATCCCAAATTTTCTTTGTGGCGGGATCGCGGGCAAGGGTACGTTCCTGCTCTGCTTTGCTTGTTGCTGCAATCCAACGCCCGAGGCAGCGCGCGCTTGCCTGCTTCCCCGCTTGCTCAAAAAGATACGAATTCTCGCGCTCATCCGCGAACCAGAGAATGCCCTTGGTGCGGATGATGTTGTCCGGGAAAGAGTCCAGGAACTTTTCGAGTTCATCGCGGTTGAACGGGCGGCGGCGTTCATAGACGAACGTGCTAATGCCGTATTCTTCCGTTTCAGGTTCTTCTTCCGTCTTGGCGAGTTCTTTTGCCCAGCCAGCGGAACCCGCGACTTTGTTGAAATTGAACAGGTGGGTATTAAGAACATCTTTCATTTCTACATTGCCAAAGGTGGCCTCAATCATATGGGCATCGGGCTGGAGCGCACGGACGACTGCCTTCACTTGGACCAAATCTGCCGGCTGAATCGTGTCCACCTTGTTCAAAATAACTGTGGAGCAAAATTCGATCTGTTGCACGAGAAGGCTTTCTATATCGTCTTCGTCCAGATTTTCGGCGAGGAGCTTCTTTCCTCCACCGAATTCATTGGCGAGCCTAAGCGTATCGACAACGGAAATGATGCCGTCCAAATAACAGAGGAGCGGCTCTCCCTTCTTGCTCCGGAGCTTGCTTCCCATAAGGGTAATCGTCTGGGCGATTGGAATAGGCTCGCAGATGCCGCTCGCTTCAATCATAATGTAATCGAACTTCTTCTGCTCGAGAATCTGCGCGATCTGTTCCAGAAGATCGGTCTTGAGCGTGCAACAAATGCAGCCATTGCTGAGCGGAACGACGGAATCCTTCTCGGTCACATTTCCGCCCTTTTCGATGAGCGTCTGGTCGATGTTCACTTCCCCGATGTCATTTACAATAACTGCGACGTGATAGCCCGACTGGTTGTTTAGGATGTGGTTGAGGAGCGTGGTTTTCCCGGCTCCGAGGTAACCGGTGAGTAGTGTAATGGGAACGGACTTCATTTTTTATCTCTCTTTCTTTGTAACTTATTATAGTTAAAAGAGTTATAAAACTTTTAAGATAATCTCTGGAATTCTTTGCTTTATTGCCTAAAGATAGTAAAAATATAGGAGAATGAGGGGTTTCTAAAGTAGAGCATGCGTATGATGCCGCAGGCTAGATTTCTTGATAACTGAAGTAAGCTCAGTACATTTTAAATTTGCTGGGACAGTTTAGTCGAGTAGAACTGGTATCTAAAACAACGTGAACGAACGAGGCTATGCTGCCAAATGCTCTGCGATTATGCATATCGTGGGTTCCTAGTTGCACCCAAAAACATTTTTAACGACAATTATCATTAAATTTTTATAAGTTTATATATACAAATACCTTTGGAAATTTGATGATAATGAATTACGGAGCACTTAAGCCACAAAAAATTTATTGGACAACTGTAGAAGTTGAGGCTTTGACAGGTGTTCCGTCTCATACACTTCGCTATTGGGAAAAGACTCTCAGCTTTTTGAAAGTCCCCCGCAATCGCGCGGGTAGGCGGTCTTGGCGCAGCCAAGAAATTGAATTTATTAAGGCCTTAAAACTTCTATTAGAAGAGAAGGGCTTGAGTGTAGCAGAAGCTGGTGAAGAAGCAAAGGATTCTTATAAATTGAGGCTCCCGCTAAAGGTGAAAAAGGATGACTCCCCCACGATTCTTGCCGATGATACCCCTAGCGAAGATATTCTGCAAATAGACGCGGTGCTTGATGAAAAGAGGTCTTTGAAAAAAAATGTTGCTGAAATTCCACAGGAAAAGACTATAACCACAAAGGACCTTGGAATGGGCGGAGTTCGCCCTTTGAAGCGAACGCCGGATCCCGAAGTTTTGAGAAACCTGCGGGCGGAAGTTCTCGCCGCAATAGAAGAACTCAAACAGAACTCTTCCTCGTCCAAGAACCTCTAGCCGCTTTAGAGGATGTCAAAAAATTCATTTTCCATCAGTTGAAACCCGGGTTCTCCCGCCGGGAAACATTAGGCTTCGCAATGTGGCACAACAAGAAATCGGCTGAGATTCTTTTTCAGGTAGCGGATTAAATCCAGTTGCCGAGCCTCAAATGTGAAACAGCTTTGCCGCTGCATTCGGGTTTTGCAATGGTCTCTAAGACTAACGGTCGTGGTTCTGCGTTCAAAACTAGTGCAGCGCCGTAAACTTCTTCTGTAGCATGGCCTAGGTATTCAGCCGCAGAGATACCGAAAAAAGCCTATATCAAGAGTATGACGCTTCATTATTGGATATTCAAGCTTTACTCGAGTGAGACTCTCAATTTGGGCGATTTTGGGCACTTTTGCGTTAGTTGTCCATTTGTCGGAATAAGCGGTGCGCATGCTGTAGCTTTCGTTTTAGCAGACAATAGCTAGCCCACCCCATTCATCTCATAATGTCATTTCGCAGTGATCACTCCTACTCCTTTGACACACGCATCTATGAAGGATCAAGGGCTCTAACAACTAAAGTGCCAAGAGCCCTGTTTCTCACTAAGTGCTAAAGCACCATGGGTCTCTGTTTCCCGATACATTCACCATCCGGGGATCAGGAGTTCTAAGCGTTGAAACGCGCAAAACGTCTATGTTCTTACTAGGTTTCACTTGAGCCCATAACAGAAAATTAATTCTAGAGGTCCTTTTAGCCTTCTATGTTTATAAACTTTTATAATTATATGCAAATAAATGAGTTACAAAAATTTGTGAATATTATTTTCCATTGTTTGCAGGCTACTTATTTCAACAAAAATATCCAGTGGCTTTGAAGCAAAGCCAGACAATATGTGGGAATGACAAATGCATCACTTAAGCGGTTAAGCGCAATTTTAAAATAAAAGCTAGGAATCCGCGCTTGTTTATACGGAAGTCTTTTCGAACTTGAGATCCGGGAAATTTTTCACGGCAAGATTCAGGCGGTATTCGTTCGGGAAGAGGCATACGAAACGCTCATCCTTGTCCTGCATGCAATCCATGCCATATTCCGAGACGAACTTCTCCAATTCGTCCTGCTTGCCCACAATCCAGCGCACGCCGAAAGAAGGAATCCTATCAAGCGATACGTCTGCACCATACTCTGATTTCAGCCGGAATTGGAGAACGTCAAATTGGAGTTCGCCGACAACACCAATGACCGGAACTGCCGATTTTACGGGCTGATAGAGCTGGGTTGCACCTTCTTCAGAGAGTTCAGCAAGGCCTTTGTTCATTTGCTTGGACTTGAGCGGGTTTAGCAACGTGACGCGGGCGAAGAATTCCGGGGCGAAGTCCGGGATGCCTGTGAAGTTCATTTTTTCACCCTTGGTGAGGGTATCACCGATGTGAAATAGTCCAGGATCATTGATGCCTACTATATCCCCTGCCCAAGCGCGGTCGATGACTTCTTTGTCTTTTGCGAGAAACGCGGTAGGGGCGGCCAGGCGGATTTCCCGGCCAGATCGGCAATGGTAAACCTTGTCGCCTCGTTCGAATTCACCCGAGCAGATGCGGATGAAAGCCGTGCGGTCGCGGTGCTTGGGATCCATATTTGCCTGAATCTTGAAAACGAAGCCGGTAAAGTCCGTCTCTCCTGGAGAGACGATCCGCTTGTCCGTTTCGCGAGGCATCGGTGCAGGGGCTAAGCTTGCAAAAGCGTTGAGAAGTTGGCGGACACCGAAGTTATTCACAGCGCTTCCGAAGAACACCGGGCACATTTCTCCCTTGAGAAAGCGTTCGTGGTCGAATGGATCCATACCGCCGGTAACGACATCGTATTCTTCCTTGAATTGAGAAACCCAGTTTTCACCGCACATTTCGACTAAGCGAGGATCGCCCGGGCCGGTCATCTTGAGAATTTCTTGGCGGCCTTCTTCTTTATCAAACGTATGGAAGGTGTTTTCACTGATACTGTAGACGCCCTTGAAAAGCTTCCCCACTCCTATCGGAAGGGTGAAAGGAGCTACCTTGATTTTCAAAATCTCTTCGATCTGGTCCAGAAGGTCGAGTACGGGGCGTCCGTCGAGATCCATTTTGTTGATGAACGTAATAATCGGTGTATGGCGCATCCGACAGACTTCCATCAATTTGATAGTCTGCTTTTCAACGCCATTTACACTATCGATCAGAACGAGCGCGGCATCCACGGCTGTGAGTGCGCGATAAGTGTCTTCGCAAAAGTCCTGGTGGCCCGGTGTATCGACGAGGTTGAATTGGCAACCTTCAAAAGGGAAATTCAATACGGAACTCGAAACGGAAATTCCTCTTTCTTGTTCAATTTTCATCCAGTCGCTCACCGTATAGCTGCGATTGGACTTGGCGCGCACGTGGCCCGCCTCGCGGATGACTTTGCCATACCAGAGAAATTTTTCAGTGATTGTGGTTTTACCCGCATCCGGGTGGCTGACGATGGCAAAAGTGCGCCGTTTGGCAATTTCAGGATTGATAGACAAAATAGGCCTCGTTCGTTACGAGGCCAAATATAGAAAAGAGATGTGGATTTTTAAGTGGTTATTGAGGATGGCGTTCCAATTCAAGGATCATTCCTTGGAGGGTATCCTCTACTGTGGAACGGAAGTCGCCTGTGCCGAGGCTACAGCTCTGGATTGTTTGGGCGGCTGCGTTTCCTTTGACAATGCGTATGACTGGAAATCCATTTTCATTGGAAAAAAGGACGGAATACCCCATTTTCAGTACTTTTTCAATTAAGTCACGCATAAATAAAAGCTCCTTTCGGATGAGATTAAACTTTCGATTGAACTTTGGAACAGCAATTTTTGCAATTCATTCGTAAACTAATCTTTTTGAGTGGAAAAGCAAGAATTTAATGCGCTTTTCACGGATTTTCCGCCTTTTTTTCTTCCTCAATGAACCGTTGATAGAGCTTGTCGTAGAGGAAATACAGCCGTTGTGTACCATTTTCCAATAGGTAGTAATGGCGGATATAAGGAACGAGGAGTACAAGAAAAAGCAAATTCAAAACGAGTACGGGTATGTTCGGATAGATGCTGAAGAAAAGGACTCCTGCGACGAAAAAGAGCGCAAAAGAAAGGGTTACCAGCAAATGAATAAGCCGCTCGTGCTGAAAGAAACCAATTTGGATGAGCAAATCTTTTAAGGCGGCGCGATCATTTTCTGCGGAGCCTTGACCAGCGATGATGCTTTCTACTTTGCCGATGTATTTCAAAAGGCGGCGTTTCATTGATCGAACCTCAATAAAAAACTACTCTATTTAGGAAAGCAAAGCAATCGCATTCCGGGATGTTTTCTATCTTTGTGCCTGAAATGTCAGAAAATAAGTCGCTCCATAACGCTTTACGACAAGTCCGCCTTCAAGCCGGCAAATTTCAGATATGCGGATTTTCCATTTCTGGACTCGCGACTTATTTGCAGCTCCCCGAGCTCGATTTTTGCGTAGATATGGGGGAATGTCCCGTTTCTGCCATCGGGCTCAATCACGTTTTCTTGACGCACGCTCACGGGGACCACAGCCGCTGTCTAATGCGGCATCACAGCTTGCGGCGGATGATGGGCATCGAACGTCCGTCCGTTTATTACATTCCAGCAGAACTTGCTAAAGGTGCGGAAAACTGGATACACGCAGAAGCTATGTTTGAAGGAGTTCCTGAAGCTAGGTTTCAGTTGCCTACCATTGTTCCGATGGAAGTAGGGAAAAAGGTTATTCTAGAATATCGCAAGGATCTTGCGTTGGAAACATTCCCGGTGAAGCACGCTTTGAGCGGGAAGCGCTACCTGCCTTCAATGGGTGCCACGCTTTTTACCCACAAGAATAAGCTCAAGGAAGAATACCTGCATTGTACGACTTCGGAGATTATCGCACTTCGCAAGCAAGGCGTGCAAATTACGAGAGAAGTTTTTGATCCGACTATTACTTTTATGGGCGATAACTTGGGCGACAACCTTCTTGATTCATCTCTTTCCTCCATTTGGAATTCCGAAATTCTTGTGACGGAATGCACTTTTTTGGATGATGGTGAACAAGATATGGCAGAAAATAAGGGCCATACTCACATCGGAAAGATTGTAGACGCGTTGAAAAAGTATGGAACGGATATACATTGCAAGCAAATCATCCTCACTCATTTTTCGATGAAGTATTCCGTCGACCATATTCTTGAAACTATCCAGAAAAACATCCCGGACGAATTTAAGGACAGGGTCTCTGCATTTGTTTAACAGGGTTCTTTAAGGACATTATGAGCGAAGAAGAAAACATAACACTTCTCAAAGAAACAAAAAAAGTCATCGTTCCCGAATTTTATAGGGACCTTACACAAGATAGGGAATATCCTTGCTTGTGGCATTTTGTCCATCGTCATATCGAGGGTACTCGCAAGCCGATACAGACCGAGGATAATCTTCCGGATAAGCATCTGCTCGATTGGAAAGTTCTCTTTCCCGCTCATAACGGGCATATTGAAATTGAAGTGGGTTCGGGCAAGGGGGGCTTTTTGGTGGAATACGCCAAGCGGCACCCTGATTACTTTATTATGGGAAGTGAATGGGACTTGACTTGGGCGCATTATGCGGCAGATCGCGAAATCCGGAATAATGTCTGTGAAAATTCTGCAATGCTTCGCGGGGATGTGTTCTACTTCTTGCGCGACCGCGTAAAAAATAATACGGTGGATGCTTTTCATATGTACTTCCCCGATCCCTGGCCGAAGGAAAAACATCATAAGAACCGTTTGCTGCGCGAAGATTTTCTAGTGGAAGTTGCCCGTGTGCTCAAGCCAGGGAAACGCATCTTCTATTGGGGTACGGACCACAAGGAATACAACGAAATTGCATTGGAAGTCTTTGATCATTTTAAGGATGCTAAAATTCTCGAGCGGGATACGGCGCTACCTACTGAAGGCATTATGACCAATTTTGAAAAGAAGTATCGCCAAGAAGGCCGTCCTATCTATCGCAGCATCATTGAATTCGAGAAATAACGCCGACTTTTTCTGGTGGATGTGTCACCAAAAATTCACCCGTACGGACATTTTTTGGACACCTCAAATAGCTATATTGCTCGCCATATGCTGAAGCAGCTCACAATTCGCAATTTTGCCCTTATCCCAGAATGCTCCATTTCGTTTGGCCCCGGATTTTCTGTGATTACCGGAGAAACTGGCGCAGGAAAGTCCGTACTGATGGATGCTCTTCGGATTGTCGCAGGTGGGAAGACGCTTACGACGATGATTCGCCATGACGCAGAAAAAGCTTCTGTGGAGGCTGTATTCGATATTTCGAAGAACAAAGAAGCGAAGCGAATCTTGCAAAAGGAAGAAATTGAGGCAGACGATGAAATTGTTGTCCAGAGGGAAATTCTTATCGGAGGTAAGAGCCGCGCCCGCGTAAATGGAACGGTCATCAATTTTTCTACGCTGGAAAACTTGGGTGAGACTCTTGTGCAAATGCATGGACAGAGCAACCAGCTCCTGTTGCGCGATTTGCGGACTCAACTAGGCATGCTCGACGATTTTTGCGGTACATCTGCTGAACTTCAAGCGTATTCCTCTGAATGGAATAGTTGGAATAAATTAAAGGACGAACTGGAAAAGACGGAAACGAACGCGAAGTCGCTCGCTGAACAGAAAGAATTTCTCAAGTTTCAAAAAGACGAATTGGAAAAAGCTGACGTTTACAAGGGCGAAGAAGAGGCGTTGGAAGCAAAGACTTCTGCCGTCGCCAAATCAGAAGTAAAACTCCGGTATATCGAGGAAATGCGAAACCTCTTTGACGGAGAATCCGGATTGATGGCTGAATTCAGGTCCTTTCAATCAAAAACTCGTCAGCTTTCTTCAAAACTTCCTGAATTTGATAGCTGGAATAAAACGCTTGAAGAAGCGCTCGATCCGCTTGAAACCATTGAAAAAGAACTCCGCAAAGCGGACTCCGGCGTAGATGTGAGCCCTGCAGAAATTGATAAGGCGAATTCCAGGCTTGCTCTCATTCAAAGATTAAAGCGCAAATACCGCACCGACGAAAGCGGGCTTCTAGAGCTCAAGGATCGACGTACAAAGGAACTTGAAAGTCTCGAAAATTTGGATGCGGATCTTGCCGAGATCAAGAAAAAGATTAAAATTTCCGAAAATTCTCTATTCAGATATGCAGCGGAGCTTTCCTCCAAACGCAAAGCCGGGCAAGCGACTTTAGATAACAAGGTCGAAAAAATTCTCCATTCGCTAGGAATGCCAAAGGCGAAGTTTCTTACGAGCATTACCGAAGAATCATACTCCCCCACGGGAAAAGACCGTGTGGAATTCTGCATTGCTCCAAATGTGGGTGAAGGAGAAAAACCGCTTCGCTTAGCCGTTTCAGGCGGCGAACTTTCCCGCGTCCTTTTGGCGTTCAAATCCGTGCTTGCAGAGCTTGACAACGTCCCGCTCCTTGTTTTTGACGAAGTGGATTCTGGGATCAGCGGAGAAATTGGCAACAACGTGGGGAACGCTCTCCGGGAGATTGGAAGGTTCCACCAAGTGCTTGCCATCACTCATTTGCAGCAGGTCGCCTGTCGCGCTAAATCGCATTTGGCCGTTCAAAAACATGAAAATGGAGAAGGCCGTACTATTTCTACTGTAAAATTGCTATCATATAATGAAAGAGTCGTTGAAATTGCGAGAATGCTCGGCGATGCAAAATCTCCGGTATCTCTCGCGCATGCCAAGGAACTATTGGAGGAGACGAATGCCTCTAAGTGAACACGTCTTGAATATGCGTATCCGCGGACGCTTCTGGCGCATTTTCCGCGCGGTTATCTTTATCCCTATCATTTTCTGCATTTGGACTACGCACAACTACAGTGCGGCAATGTTCATTCTTATTGCGCTCATCTTGAGTTGGCTTAACAATTACCAGCTCAAAGTGCAAGAAACGGAAGAGCCCTATTACCAGCTTTGGCTGAATGTGATCGAAGGCGTTCTGTCGTTTACAGTAATGACTAGCATTCTTGTCAGAAAACTCATCAAGGACGGCGATTTTGAGAAATTGCTCGCTATCGGCTGCGTATGCTTGCTTGTGCGGTTTGTTGCTCATACTCTCCTTTCTTTATCCGTACTTCGTGAAGGGAAAACACTTCCCGGACGCCATTCCTGGTCCAAGTTCTCCAATATCGCCATCAACGTTACGATGGCTGTATATGTGCTCGATTTGGAACGTTATATGCAAATTTGTATGGTAGCGAGCATTCTTCTAATGGCCGCGTCTTCCATTGCCTTTATTTATTGGTTTTATCGCGATCCGGCGCACCGGAAACCGTTATCGATTGCAAGCCAATTGACAATGACCCGCATCGTGCTCACTCCATTTTTCCTTTGGGTTTTCTTTTACGATAACGATCTCAACTACAGCAATAACCACATCATCTTTAAAATTCTCGCTTTGGTGATGATTCTCGGCTTTATGCTCACGGATTACCTCGACGGCCATCTGGCTCGCAAAATGGGCGAAGTCTCTACTCTCGGAAAGTATTTGGATCCGTTCAGCGACAAGATTTCCAATATGACCGTATTTCTCTGCTTTATTGCAACGGGCTATGCTTCCGTTTGGATGGTTGCGTTAATTTATTTTAGAGAAGCTAGTGTAGAAACGCTCCGGACATTGGCTGCATCTGAAAACGTGATTATGCCGGCACGACGCAGCGGCAAATGGAAAACGGCAATTCAGGGAATCGGTATCGTAATAATTCTCGTTGGTGCATTAGATCCGATTCAAGCAATTCCAGGATTCACTTCGATATGGGAAGTGCTCCCGACAGCTGTGATGGGAACGATCACTTTCGTGACCCTTTTAAGCGGCGTTGACTATTTTATTGCCTCTAAGCATATTCTTCAAAAATTTGTCTGAGCCTTTGTAAAAATACCCTTGCCAGAGCAGTCCTTATTAACTATATATGGCTCCGTACTGGAAACGGTACACACCTCGACGCGGGGTGGAGCAGTTGGTAGCTCGTTGGGCTCATAACCCAAAGGTCGCAGCGTTCAAGTCCTGCCCCCGCTACTAAAAAGCCCGGATTTATTTCCGGGCTTTTTTGTATGTATTCAAAACCACCGGCTAGGCCGGTGGTCCCGTTTAGCCTTTTGGCGTTCCATCCTCGGCATATAAGAAATC
>JALNVO010000075.1 GCA_023231365.1 Fibrobacteraceae bacterium
AGTAGCGAATTATATACAGGAACTCGTCAATATGGAAAGAAGTCCATCGTGGACGTTATGAGCGAAAAAGCCCGATTGACAGGATTTGTCTTTTTACTTTTCTTATATTCCTAGTATGATCAATTTGAAGTTTGCCGCTGATCTGGATGCCTTGTTTGAAAGCGCCGCAGAAGAGCTTTTTGCCGCTTGGAAGAATCCGTTTGACGCCCCTATAATTATTTTCCCAGAAGAAAAAGTAAAACAGTGGTTCAGACTCCGCTTGCTAAGTTCTCACAAGGTGGAGGCTTTGGCCAATTTGAATTCCGTTTCAATGGATTCCTTTTTGTGGCAAACGCTCAAGCCTGCGGAAAATGAGCGCATGCTTTCGGCGGAAGTGTTACAGAATGTGATCGAAGCATGGCTTGTGCTGAAAGATGACAAGGGCATCAAGAATTGGCAAATGTTCGGCGAAGATGTCAAAAATTTTATCCGGGTTTCTGCGGAGGAAGCTGACACGGAAGATGCGGCAAAGCTCTTCGATTTTTCTTTGACGATGGCGGGTTTGTTTTTGGATTATGAAGTGAGCCGTCCTGCGGGTTTTTTGAATGTCGGCGATGCAAAGATCAAGCCGGAGGGAATTCTCGCCTATTGGAAAATGGGGAACTTGCGCAATTTCTTCTCGGACGATCCGTCGTCTAAAGTTTATGCAAAAGAAGAGTGGCAAAAGACTCTCTATTCGAAAATTTTCCATGCAAATGGGGATGGAAAGTCAGTTCTCGACCGCGCTTTTGAAATGAGCGGGACGGGAATCTCTTATTTAACGCTTCCCTATCTTTACAGTCGAAACAAGGCAAACCTTGCCGAATTAAAGGACAGAGATATCTTTTTCTTCGGACTCTCTGGGCAGGGGCAATTTTACCGCGTTCTCATTCAGGAGATCTCCAAATATGCGAACTTGCACGTCTATATACAGAATCCTTGTGCGGAGTTCTGGGAAGACGTGGGGACGGTGGCGCACAAATGGAAGTGGAAAAAGGCGGATGCCCCCGATAAGATTTCTCTGCCAAAAAATGACAGCGATGATCTGGAAACGGGGCTTTCGGATGAAAATGACCTTCTCCGGAATTGGGGGCGCACGGGCCGAGAAAACATCCGCCTCTGGTGCCTCGCTTCGGATTATGATTTTGATTATCAAGGCACAACAGGGCAATCGGAAAAATCATTGCTTGGCACGGTTCAGAATTTGGTGCAGCACCGCCAAAATTCCTGTGCAGAAAGCTTGCCTGGCAAAGAAGATCCGTCTTTGACGGTTCTTGCTTCCCCGACAAAAATTCGCGAAGTGGAAGCCCTCCATACAAAAGTTTGCAAGCTTTTGGAATCGGGGGCGCGTTTAGATGAAATGATGGTACTCTCGCCTTCTTTGGATGATTATCACACGGCAATAGAAGAAGTATTCCATCATGTTCCTTATGGCGATCCGTCGTATATTCCTTATACGATTTTGGATTCTTCGGAAAAAGATTCCTTTACTTCCAAAGCCGCTGAAATTTTGTTGCAGATCCGTAGGAAAAAAGGCCTGGACCGCCCCTCTTTCTTTGAACTCGTCAAAAATCCTGTGGTTCAGTGCGTCCGCGGAATTTCTCCAGAAGAGGTTGCTTCTTGGGCAGAGTGGGTGAGTGATTTGAATGTATACCGCAATGTCCAAGAGATGCTGCCCTATAATTGGAGCTTCGGCGTTAAACGCATGCTTTTGGCGCGCTGGATGGATAAGCCCTATTTAACGGAATCGGGAGTTGCCTATTATCCGTATGAAAATATGGATTCGAGGAACAATGCCGCGCTTGAAAAATTTGTGCAGGCGGTGGATTCTCTGGATGCGTGGTCAAAGCTACCTTCAGAGCTTTCCATTGCCGATGTGGATGGGGTGAAGTCCGTTTTTAATGAATGGCTGAATGGCGATGAAGATCCTCTGGAAAAGAAGGTTTGCAAAAATCTCCTGTCTTCTTTGAATACGATCCAGTTTGAATTTTATGCGGGTCGCCAAAAGATGCCTTTCGATGAGCTTTCCTTTGCTCTTTCCTTTGCGATGCAGGGCGTGAAAACGGGTAATGGCAGGCTTTTTACAGGTGGGCTTTCGTTTATGAAACTCGCTGCAAACCGCTCTTTGCCTGTAAAGTACGCGTTTATGCTGGGAATGGGTGCCAAGGATTTCCCGGGCCGCAATAGTGAAAATTCTTTCGATTTGCGCTTGTCTTGCCCGCGTTGGCCTGGCGATGACCGCGTTATCGACAAAAACCGTTATGCATTTCTATGCGAATTTATGAGCGCCAAGCGAGAATTGCACATAAGCTATGTGAACCGCGATTTGCAAAAGGACGAAGAACTGGAGCCTTCGGGCGTTGTCCGTGATCTGATGAATTTTGTGCGGAAGGTCAAACCGGATTTTAAGGAAGATTCTATTGCCCTGGATGAAACTCGGGACTTGAGCGAACTCTATACCAAGCGTTCTTTGCGGAACAAGAAGATGGTTTTGATGGAAAATGACTTTGTCTTTGCTAAGAAGCCAAATAGCGAGTTCCAAAAAAGTTTGCATGAGGTTCCTGAAAAAATTTACGGTTGGCAGCTTAAGAAGTTCCTGGAAAATCCTTTTGAATTTCAAGTGAATTTTTCGATGCATTTGCCTGAAGAAGTGGAAGACGAAACGATCAAGCCCTTTGAACCTATAGAAGTCGATGCGCTTCAAAAGCATTCGCTTTCGTCGGCTTTGTTTGAATCTTCCGTCTTGCAAAATGAAAATGCAGATGATTTTATAAAATTGCGATTGAAGGTGTCCGAGGCAAAAGGAGACATCCCGAATGGTTTTTTCAAGATCGGAGTTGAACAGGCGCTCAAATCCCGTTATGAAAATCAATTGAGTGAATTGAATGCGCTAAGCTTGAATAAGGGAGAAATCAAGGGGAAACTTCCTCTTCAATATTTTTATTCTCAAAAAAATGAAGTGAGCACACTTTTTGCTGAAACGGATTTTTATCTGAAGGATTCAGAATCTTCCTATCATCTATTCTCTGTGTGCTCGGGTAAGGCAGGCTTCCGGCATTTTTTGAATTCTTTTGTTTGTAGTCTGATGATTGCGGCAAATTCAACAGAGGCTGCAGTAAATTTTTGTCTATATGTTATTCCCGGAGTCAGTGAAGGAAAAAAGATCGGGAGGTATTCCCTAACGCCTGAAATGGCTAAGAATCGTTTGAACCTGATTATCGAAAAATGCTTTCAAGAGCGCTATGCGAAGCTTCTACCGGTCGATTTTGTTTTGAATTCTAAAGTAAAGGATTTGAATGGTGCGAAAGTGAAAGGGATGAAAGATATCCCTTCTAATTTAAATGACCTCATTGAGGGCTATTGGCCGTATCCCTTTGCTGCAAGGGACTTCTTCAATGAAGATGATTTTGGTTTTGGCGGTGTGGAATCTTTCAAGAAAAATTTGCAAAAGGAAAGAGCTTTTATGATAAGCATCATACGGGAACTTTTTGAGGAAGGATCTTCGGAGGCTCGCGAATGAATGATCTGAAGCCTTTTGATATAAAGACCTTTGATACAGAGAAGGATGCGTTCATCGAAGCTTCTGCCGGCACGGGCAAAACTTATACGATTCAGCGGATCGTGGCAAAAATAATTGGCAGCGGTAAAGCGCATCTCCCTTCTGTTTTGCTTGTGACTTATACAGATAAAGCTGCGGGAGAACTCCGCGACCGCATCCGCAAAATTTTAGAGAAGGGAATAGAAGATTCTGAACTTATCGATGAAATTTTTGAGAAGACCTCTGAAGAGGAGAAGTTGCGCATAAAAGGATGCTTTTATCAAGCAGTCCAAAGCATAGACCTCGCTTCTATTTATACGATCCACTCTTTTTGTGAAAGGGTAATCAAGTCTTCGGCATTTGAAGCGAATGCTGCGTTGAGCCTTGCGCAGACTTCGGAAGAAACGGTGCGAAGTATTGTAGAAAAACGTTGCCGCGATGTATGGGCTTTAGATGAAAACGCGCAATTCATACTTCTGATGGCTGGCGCGAATTCGGTGATGGATAAAGTGGCGCGCATTGCGGGTAGCTATATTCCTGAAACCATTGATCTCGCGGAGCTTGAGGTGAACTCCCTTTATTTTAAAAATAGGATGGAGCTTCAAACCTTTTTTATGGCAAAAGGAGTACAGAAAAAAGAATCTGCACCCTTTAGGCGTAATTTTGAAAAAATAAAAGCCTATGCGGAAAAGAACAAGGATGGAAAAATAAAGGAATTTATCGATATCTTGGAGCTTTGGGATGGTGTGAGTCCGCTTTACGATGGTCGTTCGTATTCAAAGCGATTTTTTGGAAAGTATCCTGAGCTTTCGCCCGAGTTCGATTTTTTTGTGGACTGCAATGAAGGCTTTGAGAACTTGAAAAACAGTATCATTCAGAATTTTGAGATTTCCGAAGCTAAAGTGGTTTATGAAGCTTGGCAAAAATCCAAGCGGGAGAATAAGGAACAGACCTTTAACGATATGATTCTGAATGTGTACCGCAACGTGATTGCGAAAGGTTCTGCTCTTTGCAAAGAAATCCAGTCGCGTTATGCGTATGCAATTATCGATGAATTTCAAGATACGAACAACCTTCAATGGGAAATTTTCCGCACGGCATTCTTGAATTCCAAAGCTAACCATATCTATGTTGTCGGCGACCCGAAGCAATCCATTTATGCTTTTCAAGGAGCTAATCTCAATGTTTACCGCAAAGCTATAGGAGAAATCAAAACGGGATTCCGGCTTGCGTGCAATCATAGGTCTTCGGATGGTGTGATTAAGGCTTGCGATGCTGTATTTGAACAAGCGGCTTATGCGGAGGAAAATTCCAAAGATTTTGGTGATGCTTTCGTTCCTTCTGAATGTCCGAAAGAAAATGAAAAAATTGCTGCGTTGAATAGCTCTTCCTTTCCTCCGGTGTGGCTTGCTCCAGAATCGACAAGTCCCTTTGATTTTGCCAAGTTCGCTGTTTCGCGTCTTGCGGAAATATTTGAAATAAAAGAAGGCAAAACGGCATTGCAAATCTGGGATCCGCATGAAAATGCACTCCGCAATTTGCGCTATTCCGATGTTGCTGTACTTGCCCGTACACGGACGGAAATGCCGTGGATAGAAAGGGAACTTGCAAAGGCAGGCGTGCCCGTGCTCCGCTATAAGGATAATTCTTTGTTTACGGATGCGGAATGTTCCCATTGGATTGCGCTTCTCCGTGCTATAGGTACAGAAGATAATTCGGCGGGTAACCAGGTTGCGATTCGGGCGGCTTTGCTTACTTTGTTTGTACATCCAGACTATCGCAATGGACTTTCAAAATTAGACTTTGCCGAAAAATTTTCTTTTGAAGATGAGCGGGCTCCGTTTTTGACAATGCTTGCCCATTGGCGTATTCTCGCTTGCAAAAAGGCTTGGGCCGAGCTTTTTGAAGCGATCTATTCGGATTCGAAAATAGAAGAAACTCTCGGCGGAAGTGATAATATGCAGTCGCTTGCCAAAATTCGGCAGATTGGCGATTATATTGTGAATGTTCTTTACGCGAGAAGCTATTCTCTGGAAGAGATGGTGACGCTTCTTGAAAATTTGCATACGGCTAATGCTGATGCAGATGAGGATGGTGAAATTGTAGCAAAAGGCACTGATTTGCCCGCAGTACAAGTGATGACGATTCACGCATCAAAAGGCTTGGAGTTCCCCGTAGTTGTCCTTGCGGGTGGCTATAAAGGAATAAATAATCATGGCTATTCCATTTGCTTGGAAGATTTGGAAGAAGAAATTTCTGCGGGGGCTTTGCCTAAACGCCGGATAGCTTTCCAGCGGACGGACAAAATTGCAGTTGCGGAAGAAGCGGAATGGCGCCGCCTTTTCTATGTGGCGCTTACGCGTGCGGAATACTTGCTTGTTTTGCCGAGATACGAAGCTAAGAAAAAATCGCCGTCTTCTTTTTTGGCTCCGACAATGAATGCTATGGAGCGGCGCGGTTTGGGAAACTTCCTTTTTGCAGGAAAGCCGGAAGATGGATTTTTCCCCGGTACTTTTTTTGCGGGTGTTTTTAGCAAGTATGCAGAATCGCTTTCTCAAAGATATTCCACGGAATCGGCGACGTTTGACATAGATGAAATCCTAAAGTCTAAATTTGGACAAATTAACAATCATACGCTTTGCTTGCGCAGTACATCTTATTCGCAAATAGCTCATTCCGCAATAAAGGATACGGATTCGGAAGACGGTAACTTCTATCACGAAGATGCTGAGAGTGATATACAAACAGTAGAAAGAATAGAAGATCTTGTTGATGGATTTCCTTCGCAGATAAAGTCCAAGAATTTCCCCAAAGGCAAGGAACTCGGCGAAGCGATGCATGGCATATTTGAAAATGCTGATTTTGTGCGTATGGGCAATATGTCTTTAGAAGACTTGCAAAAGGACAAAGATCTCTGCGATCTAGTAACGGATAATTTTGAAACCAACGGTTTCTCGCTTAAAAAACACAAGGACTGGTTGGAAGATGCTATAGGAATTGTGCATCGAACGCTCCGCGCCCGCTTTGTAGATGCAAAAAATGGCGGTTTTTCGCTCAAGGATATTTCTTCCGAAGACCGCAAGGCCGAAATGCTTTTCCAGATTAACGGCAGTGAACGCTGGGTCGGTAAGGGCTATATTGATTTGGCCTTCCGCCGCAAAGGGAAAGGTGGAGAGGATCTCTTTTACATTCTGGATTGGAAGTCGGATTCTATGAATTCTTATTCGCCTCGTAATCTGGAAGAGGAAATCACTAAAATGCATTATGATGTGCAGCGCGTGTTTTATTCTCGCTTTATGATCCAGTGGATTAAGGGCTTCTACCCGGCGGCAAGCGAACAGGAAATCTTTGAAAAGTATTTTGGTGGTATTTATTACGTGTTTTTCCGCGGTTGTAAAGAGGCTTCCGATGCAGGAATCTATTCAAAACAATTTGAGGCTTACGCAGAAATTAAATCGCAATACGAAGCTTTGATCCAAAGACCTATGGAGAGCGACTTAAAAGGAAAATGAGAAATATGAGCTACAGTGAATTTATCCTTTCCTTGGAAAATGTGCATGGTGTTTCTTGGTTGCAGAAGAATATGATTCAGCGGTTGGATGAATTTTGCCCTGCCATTTCGAATGAAATGAAGATTTTCTTGACGGCGCTTCTTGTGCTGGAAGACGATGGCAATACGCTGATTTCTTGCGATTTGGAAAAGGCTTCTCAAAAGTGGGCGGTGAAATGGAATTCTCTTTGCGCCATGAATGAGAATGCTTTGGTGGAACAGAATGCGGGCGATTTGAAAGGGGAATTTAAAAAGGCGCTGGCTGAGATTGTCGGCGGAAAGTACCCGGAACTCGTTGGCGGTAAATTAGACGCGCGCCCTTTTATCTGTGAAGAAAATTCTCTTTATATCCAGAAGTATTTTGCGGCTAAGCTCAATATTGAAAGAAAAATTGCAGAACTTTTTCCTTCGACGACTTCAAAAACGGAACGATCCGAGCTGGAATCCCTAAGGTCCGAGATTAAAGGCCTTGCTGGTATCGAATTCAATTCGGAACAATTGGAAGCTGTCACTCGAGGCAAAAATGAGAATTTGATTATTACGGGAGGCCCGGGCACTGGAAAGACTACAGTCGCTTTTTATATTCTCTGCGCTCTTCTCAAAAAAGAAGAATTCAAAGACTGTGCTGTTTATTTGGCGGCTCCGAGCGGAAAGGCTGCGGATCGCATGCAAGAAAGCATTGGAAACAGCCTTGCGAGAATTAAAGAGAACGAACGGAATGGAGATGATAAATCCGTTTATGATAAAATCGCCAAATTGGAAGGGGCCACGATACATCGCCTATTGAACTTTCGCCCGCAGGAGAATGGCTTTCATTATAATTCGCAGAATCTTTTCCCCAAAGAATCGATCTTTATCATTGATGAAGCATCTATGATAGATATTAGTTTGTTTGCAAATCTGCTTTCGGCGATTCCTCGTGGAGCTAGAATTTTTCTTTTGGGCGATAAGGATCAATTGCCCTCGGTGGAAGCGGGTGCCGTTCTTGGCGAACTTCTTGCTCAAAAAAAAGACTCTGTTGTAGAGCTTTCTATTTCCCGTCGTTTTAACGCAGATTCCGCCATCGGGAATTTGGCGAAGTATATCAATGATCCGAGTGAAAATACATTGCAGGACCGTTTTTCTTTTTGGCAAAAAGATTTGTTGCATATAAAGGAGAATTCTATTCAGTTGATAGAGATGCCTGCTGAGTTTCAGCTAAAAAAGGATGGCGTCCAACAGGTGGCTAATTTTTGGGCGGCTACTTTTTACAGGGATCTCGCCGCTTGTGCGAAAAATGTAAATGTCCCTGAGAATCGGGAATCTCTGCTGGAGGATGAAAATTGCAAATCGCTTTGGGCGTTCGTAGAGCGCTCCCGAATCCTCTGTGCAGAGCGTGAAGGCCTTTGCGGAGTGAATGCCTTGAATTTGGCGATATTGAATTCTGTTTTAGGCTCTATGTCCGATGAAGTTGGCAAAATCGTGATGCTCAATCAAAATCAGAGTGCATATAAATTATACAATGGCGATACTGGCGTTATTGTTAAAAACGCCGACGGTATCAAATTTATTATGTTCAAGAAGAGCCTCCGGTTCGTATTTTATACATTATCTTCGTTTCCTGCTAAGAATGTGGACACTGCTTTTGCGATTACTGTGCATAAAGCCCAGGGTTCCGAATTTGATAGTGTACTTCTTTTTTTGCCCGACAAAAAGGAACACCCTCTTTTCAACAAGCAGATTATTTATACGGGAGTTACCCGTGCAAAAAAGTATGCTGCCGTAATTTCTAATGCAGACTCTTTTGCAAAGGGTATAGTTAAAACGATTACCCGGGATACGGGAATTGTGATCAGCCGTTAAGGCGACATTCTCAGCGTCACCCCGGGCCTTTCGATGAGTCATTTTCCCTCGGCGTCACCCCGGACGATAGATCCGGGGTCTTGCAGCTATCGTTGAGTAAAAAGCCTGAGATGTGGAAAGAAGAAACGGAGCAAAGCATCGGACGATACGATCGATTTCGTGTCAAGAAGCGAGGAGCACGCGGCCCTAGCGCTAGTGAGCGGAAGCACCCTGCCCTGCATTTTCTATATTGGGGGCCATGGGTTTTATTTTAATCATATACTTTTTTGCGCTTGTCCTTATTGCTTGGCAAAGCGCAGCTCAAGTGAAAAGCGTTTCGGATTTTTTTGTCGCCCGCAAAGGCGGTTCTGTACTGATGATAACCGGGAGCTTGGTCGCAACGATTCTCGGCGGCTCGGCGGTCATCGGCGCGATAGATGCTGGCCCGCGTTTAGGCGGAGCTTCGACTTGGTTTTTGCTCACGGGAGCAATCGGGCTTTTAGCCTTGCTTCCGTTTCTTCCGAGGATCTGCAAACTCGGGCGCTTTACTCTTCCAGATCTGATGGAAGACTTGTATGGCAAGGGGCCGCGCACGGTGGCGTCGATAATAATTCCCGTTGCGTGGACGGGCGTCGTGGCGGCGCAAATCATTGCGTCGGGCAAAATTCTCCAGAGTTTTACCGGTATGAACTATATGGCAGGGGCGATTGTTTCGGGTGTTATTTTTATCGGTTATACTTTGGCTGGCGGGCAATTTTCCGTGCTGCGCACGGATTTTTTGCAAGCGGCCCTGATTATTTTGGGTATTGTCCTTTTAACTGTTTTTGCTTATTTGCACCCGATTACTTATATGGGTATTCCCGCTCCGGCTTTTCCGTTCAATGAAAATTTTTCCGTCTTGGATTTGGTCCTTCTGCTTTTGACTTATGCGACGGCTTATACGGCCGGGCCGGATATGTATTCTAGATTGTTTTGTGCGAAAGATGAGAAGACGGCTCAGCGTTCGGTAGTGATTGCTGCGATGATCCTCTCCCTTGTGGCGGCGTGCATTGGCTTTTTGAGCTCATACGGCGCGGCCCTCAATTTCACGTCCGGTGCACGAATTATTGAAATCGGTCGGGTGGTGCTTCCGCATTTCCTTCTACCTGTTCTTGGACTTTGCCTTTTGAGCGTGGTACTTTCTTCGGCAGATACGACTCTTTTAAGTTCGTCCATCATCATTACGCGCCTTTGTACGCTGAGTCCAGTAAGCGATGTAGTTGAAATTCGCCGTACCCGTTTGGTGATTCTTTTGAATGGCATTGTCGCATTGGTTATTGCGATCAATTTTACTGACATTATCGGAATGATGCTCCTTGCGCTTGCCGTGTATGCAGGTGCATTTACCTTGCCGATTCTTCTGGGGTTGGCGGGTATGAAGGTCAAGACCCCGTTTATTTCTGCGGCGATTATCTTAGGTGGTGTCCTTGCCTTATTGGGCAAGTTGATCCCGCCTTCAATGGGCGCTCATACGGGGGATGTTTTCCTTGTTCTCGCGTTTATTGTAAATGGAGCGCTGATGCTGTTGGGGCGGATAAAAATTGAGTGATCAAAAACTTTAAGCGATATCAATCTAATGAACTTATTAGAGGGCACCTCTAAAAACTCAATTTTTATGGAGACAAGCCGGTTCCCTCTAGGGAACCGTCAGGATTCGAAGAGCCGGACTCCGGGCCGGCCCCGCAGGGGTGAGGATGGAACAACGTGACACCGCAACAACGAGAAGCCGGTTCCCTTTTTAGGGAACATCAGGGTTCGAAGAGCCGGACTCCGGGCCGGCCCCGCAGGGGTGAGGATGGAACAACGTGACAACGTGACACCGCAACAACGAGAAGCCGGTTCCCTTCAGGGAACATCAGGGTTCGAAGAGCCGGACTCTAGGCCGGCCCCGCAGGGGTGAGGATGGAACAACGTGACA
>JALNVO010000076.1 GCA_023231365.1 Fibrobacteraceae bacterium
CGCCCGGATTGATGTGGCCTTTTGCAATAAATTCTTGCTTGATCGTTCCCAAGCCACCAGCAAGCATAATCGGCTTGTGATAGCCGCGGACTTCGCGACCCTTGTTCGCCGGAACTTCTTCTTCAAATGTGCGGAAATATCCCAAAATATTCGGACGTCCAAATTCATTGTTGAACGCAGCGCCACCGAGCGGGCCTTCAATCATAATATCAAGCGGGGAGGCTAAGCGGCCCGGGTTTCCAAAATCCCTTTCCCAAGGTTGTACATAACCCGGAATCTTGAGATTCGAAACGCTATACCCTGTAAGGCCGGCCTTTGGCTTGGAACCGCGGCCAGTGGCACCTTCATCCCGAATTTCACCTCCAGAGCCCGTAGCTGCGCCCGGGAACGGAGAAATTGCCGTCGGGTGATTATGCGTCTCCACCTTCATCAGAACAGGGATCGGCTCTTCGTGCCAGCCATACTTGTTCGTCTTCGGGTCTGCATAATAGCGACCGGCCTTGGCAGCACCGTCCATCACTGCGGCGTTGTCCTTATAGGCGGAGAGAATATTCGTCGGATGCAACTTATACGTATTCTTGATCATCTGAAAAAGGGATAGATCCTTTTTCTCCCCATCAATCGTCCATTCTGCACCAAAAACCTTATGGCGGCAATGTTCGGAGTTCATCTCGGCGAACATATAAAGTTCCACATCCGTCGGATTGCGCTTGAGAGCCGCAAAACTCGCTACGAGATAATCTATTTCAGAAGAAGAGAGGGCGAGGCCCATTTTTTTATCAGCGCGGATAAGCGCATCACGGCCCTCTGTAAGAATGGGAACTTCGACCAACTTGCGCGGTTCTTCATGAATGAAGAGAACGTCAAGCAAGTGGAATGCCGGGAATACCTTCTGCGTCATCCGATCATGAAGCTTGGCCTTAATTTGCGAGAGGATATCCTCGGTAACACCGCCGTTAAAATCGACGTAATAGGCGATGGCCCGTTCCAAGCGCTTGATTTCGGAAAGTCCGCAAATGTGAGCGATATCCGTAGCCTTGGAACTCCATGGGCTAATAGTCCCTGGACGCGGAGCCACTACAAAAAGAGTTCCCTCAGGAGACTTAACGGCACGAGATGGGCCGTATGCAAGAAGTTTTTCAAGAGTTGATTTCTTTTCATCCGAAAGCGGAGACTCTAAATCCACGACGTGAGTAAATTCAGCATAGATGGACTTCACCGGAAGAGCAGCTTGCTTAAAATCGGAAAGGAGCTTCTGTTCCCTAAAAGAAGAGAGGGCGGGAGACCCACGGAAAATAATCATACAGCTACCTAAAGCTAAAAGTGAATTACCTGCCAAAGATAGCTTTTTTATAAATGGAAATTAAAACCAGCGCCAAACGATGCCGAGGTTAACCGCATCGCGGTATTGGCTGTCTTCGCTCACATCCTTGTCGTACGCAAGATCCACGCCGAGGCTCAACACAAGAAGCGGGACAAGGGCAATCTCCAAGTCGTTTTCCCACTTGCCATCAATTTCATCGACACCTTTGAAATTGACAAATGCCCAAAGACGCGTCTTGAAAGAGATAATTGTCGAAAACTTTACTTTATATTCAGTAACGCTTTCAAGGCCCGGTTCGTCCTTAAGGGATTCTACCTTCTTGGTGTCCTTATCATCCGCCCAACCATAGCCATCCGAGAAAGTCATCCGGTTAGCAAAAGCGAGGCCCTGCATAAAGTTATCATCCGGAGCGTAAGAAAGACCAGCAAACTGAGTAAAATACCCAGGATCCATGAAACAGGAAACAGGAACCCTTGCCGCCGTATCACTATACTGGTAGCTCTTCGCAAATTGAGATTCAAAGCGGAGACCGGCATAAGGCTTGATGATGCCAAAATCATTCTCGCTTACCGTCGTTTCCAAGAAAATTTCATCTTGAGACTTGCGGGTTCCCAGTCCTTCCGTATAAGTACGGCCCCAAGAGAGCTTCACCACATTCCGCCAATCAATATGAGTCCAATGGCCCTTCACATCGGCATCATATTTGGCAAGCCAAAGGGAAGAATTCGTTCCATCTTTGCCATTATTCCAATTATCAAAATGATTGCGGGAGAATTGAAGCGAAGCGACGACGTCCGCATTAAAGTTGCGGGGAAGAGCCCCGGAAAACATTCCCTCGGAAGCGTCGTCCGCAAAAGAAGCCGAGACCAAAGAAAAGGATAAAGCAAGAATTTTAATTTGTTTATTCATCATATCCTCAATTTTAACTTACTCTGCAAGAACCGTAAAGCCCAAAGATTCAAGCGTGTGACGAAATGCAAGCGATGCGTTCTTCAAATGAACGCGATAAGCCTTGGGTTCGCGTCTCTCGGGATAATGGGAGCGGAGGAATTCAAAATCAGAAGGCTTCGCCCGCAAAGCCGCATCATCCCTATGAATATCGTAAGTCTGCAAATACAACTCGCCGATAGCGTCCTCCGGTATCTTGCCGCGGGCATCGCATTCGAGCACGGGCAAATCATCGTTTAAAGTAACCTTAAAAGAACGCAAAGCTTCCAAGCCGAAATACTTTGCAAGTTCCTTTACGACAGCAGTAGTCGCATTCGCCTTTCCATCGCGGCTATAGCCCGCAATATGTGACGTGCCAAAATCTACAAGACTCAGAAGTTCCCGGTCAATACTAGGTTCCCCCTCCCATACATCTAGCACAGCCCCACCAATGCTACCTCCACGAAGAGCGAGCCTAAGCGCAGAGCTATCAAGGACTTCGCCACGGGACGTATTGATAAGCCATGCATTCGGCTGCATAGCTCCAATAAACTCAGCATTTGCCAAACGGTGCGTCATAAATCGCCCGGAATAGAGCAAAGGAACGTGAAGGGAAACAATATCGCATTTAGGAATCATTTCTACCCGATGACAAAAATCTGCAGAGCTATCCAAAGCGACCCGCGGGGGGTCGCACAAAAGCACATTCATCCCCAAAATTTTAGCGAGAGAGGCCACGCGAGAACCGACGTTTCCCACTCCAATAATTCCTATCGTTTTTCCTTCCAAGCGCTCGCAAAACCGGCGCGACATAGAAAATAAAGCAGAAGCGACATACTGTATGACGCTATCTGCATTGCATCCCGGAGCATTCGCCCAGACAATTTTTTTGGAATCGAGATATGCCGTATCCAAATGATCCATCCCGATGGTCGCCGTAGCGACAAAGCGAACCGGAGTATTCTCCAAAAGTTCCGCATTCACTGCAGTGCGCGTCCGCACAAGTAAAGCATCGGCATCAGCCAACTCTTTCCTAGTAATTTGAGCCCCAGGGTAATAACGCACCTCGGCAAAAGGATCCAGGACACCCTTTAAGAATGGAATAGCCGCATCGGCAACAACTACCAATTTTTGCATCTTTTTCAATATAATTTCTTAAGAAGCCCAGTGCAAACTAAAGCTCTCTTTAAAAGAGAGCTTAAAAAACGAATCAGCGGCGCTTTTTCTTCTTGTCTTTCGGCGGCGTATAATTAGAGCCCGGAGCCACACCGCCATTCTGTTTTTTAGCAAAGGAACCAATTTTCTTGAACATTTCCTTCATGTCATCGAATTGCTTGAGGACTTGGTTTACCTTTGGAATATCCGTTCCGGATCCCTTGGCAATGCGCTTTTTGCGATTACCATCGATAATGTTCGGATGCTTGCGTTCCTTGGCAGTCATCGAACTCAACACGGCTTCCACATATACCATATCCTTTTCATTGATCTTGTCCAAAGGAAGTTTGTTGAGTCCGGGTATGAGGCCGATAATATCCTTGATGCGGCCGAGCTTCTTGATGGTACGAAGTTGGCGGAGAAAATCATCCAAGTCAAAAGCATTGTTGAGAATTTTTTTCTTGAGATCCTTCGCATCCTTTTCATCAATCACCGACTGAGCCTTTTCAACAAGGCTCACCACATCGCCCATACCGAGAATGCGGCTCGCCATGCGATCTGGATGGAATAGATCTATTTCATTCGGTTTTTCTCCGATACCGATAAAACAGATTGGCACGCCCGTCATCTTTTTGATAGAAAGGGCCGCACCCCCGCGTGCATCGCCATCCATCTTGGAAAGGCACACACCTGTAAAATTCAAGCGTTTAAAGAAAGTTTCCGCGACATTCACGGACTCTTGGCCGATCATCGCATCCGCAACGAATAGGATTTCTTCCGGATGCACGGCATCGCGGGCTCTTTCCAATTCCTGCATCAGAGTTTCATCAATCTGCAAACGGCCTGCAGTATCATAAATGACTAGGTCAAATCCATTCTTTTGTGCGTACTCGTAACCGTGCTGAATAATTTGGCAAGGATCGCCCTCGCCCTCCTCAAACACAGGCACGCCGATGGACTTCCCTAATACCTGCAGCTGCTTGATAGCTGCCGGACGATAAACGTCAGCGGCAACGAGAAGCGGTTTGCGCTTGCGCTTATTTCTCAAATAAAGGGCTATTTTCGCCGCAAAAGTCGTCTTGCCCGAGCCTTGCAACCCCACCATCATAATGCCCACAGGCGGCTTGCCCTGAAGGCTAAGTTCCTTTGTCTCTCCACCCATCACCTGCACGAGTTCATCGTGGATGATCTTGACGATCTGCTGTCCCGGAGAAACAGAAGAGAGAACGTCTGCGCCTAAGGACTTTTCCTTGACCGCTTTGACAAAATCCCGCGTCACATTGAAATTAACATCCGCTTCCAAAAAAGCGCGGCGCACTTCACGCAAAGAGTCTGCTACGTTTTCCTCAGTCAGCTTACCTTGACCGCGGAGGTTCTTGAGAGTTGATTCCAGAGATTCAGAAAGTTGAGAAAACATCATAATTGAGTCGCAATATAGAAACTGAGATTCATGCGTTAATTAAGAAAGGTAGTAGCGGAACGCATTTCCTTTTCCATACGGAGGCGGACCACCATTTCCTTATAAAGATCCGTGAGGCAGTCCTCAAGGCTGATCATCGGCTTCCAACCTAAAGCCATAATCTTTCCCGGATCGCCGACAAGAAGAGGAATGTCGTTCGTACGTTCAAGCGAAGGGTCTACGCGGAAATCCACATCGACACCGGCTATATCTACCAAATACTCGGTAAGTTCGCGGAATGTGACGGACTTACCTGAACAAATGTTGTAAACGCTGCCCGATTCGCAAGTACTAAGCACTTGAATAAGCCCGCGGGCCACATCGCGCACATCGAGAACGTCGCGGCTAATGTCAAGACTTCCCGAGAAGATCACAGGTTCCGTACCATAATTCTTAATGCGGACGAGCTGGCTTGCTATAGAAGGGATTGCAAAGCGGCGGCTATGATGAGGGCCCGTAAAATGGAAGGGGCGCACCGTCACAATATGGAGATTATAAGCATTCTTGAACTGATTTCCCAAAAGTTCCATACATGCTTTAGAAGTCGCATAGGGCGTAAGGGGATTCAGCAAATCGGATTCCTTGTGCTGCGTCGTCAGAAGAAGCCCGGAACTCCGCCCATAAATTTCGCTAGAGCTCAAAAGAAGCACCTTTGCCTCTGGAGCCACTTGGCGCACGGATTCGAGCAAATTCTGCGTACCGAGCAAATTTGTACTGAGCGTCTCATAGGGTTTCTTATACGAAAGCCCAACGGAGGATTGGCTCGCCAAATGATACACGTGCGTAGGATTCACTTCTTTGACAATCGCAAGGACTTCCTTGAAATTGAGGAGATTGCCCGTGCGATAAATAACATCCGAAACCTTCTGCCAAGGTTGCGGCTGCTCATCGCTGAAGCTGTAGAGTTTTTCATTGGAACGCGTAACGCTAGCGAGTATATGGAATCCCAAAGCGCCAGTACCACCAGTAACCAAGATGCTCATTCAATTCCTCCCGGGAGCACAGCCTCCCAAGCCTTACGTACAAGAGATTCGTCAACGGACGCAGCTTTTTCCACCACTCCGATTTTAACGGGAAGGATGTACACGCGCATATTCTTCTCCACTTTTTTATCAATGCCCATTGCTTCCCAAGCCTTGTCCACATCAACCGAAACCGTCTGCGGAAAACCGAACGCATCGAGCAACGCCTTTTGGCGAAGCTCCTCTTCTTTTGTAATGCGGCCAGTAAGAGCCGCCAAACGGGCAGCGACCCGCATACCGAGGCTCACGCCAATACCATGAGAAAATTCGTAATGGTTGAGTTTCTCAATCGCGTGACCGAACGTGTGTCCATAATTGAGGATAGCGCGGAGGCCCATCTCCTTTTCATCGATACCCACTACTTCAGCCTTAATTTCACAGCTGCGGCGCACAATATAAGCAAGAACCTCGCTATCGCGGGAAAGAATTCTTTGCACATTCGCTTCCAGATAGAGGAAAAATTCCTCGTCATAAATGACGCCGTACTTAACGACTTCCGCAAGCCCGGCCAAGAATTCAACGGGAGGCAAAGTAGAAAGCACGTCCAAATCGCAGACGACCGCCCGCGGTTGATAGAACGCGCCGATCATATTCTTCCCTTCGGGGTGGTTCACCGCCACCTTGCCGCCCACAGAACTGTCCACCATCGCAAGAAGCGTCGTCGGAATTTGAACAAAAGAAATTCCACGCTGGTAAGTAGCTGCAGCAAAGCCAGCCATATCGCCCACAACACCGCCCGAAAGCTGCAACAAGCAGGACTTGCGGGAATAATGCCTGCGGAGCATGAACGTATAAAGTTGGTTCAAGCTAGAAAGGTTCTTGAAAATTTCCCCGGCGTGAAACTTGAATACCGGAGAATCACCAGCTTCCTTCTTAAGCAAAGCCAAATTCCGGCCTTGCGCAGAAGCAACATTCGTATCCGTGCAGATCAAAAAGGAATTGGACGGAGCAAGGCGGAGCCCATAAAGAAGCGAGGAAATGCGCGGAATCAGATTATGCCCAATAAAAATCGGATAATGCGAACCGCAAGAAGGTTCCACAAAAACCGCGCGGGATTCCCAGAACTTGAGATTGCGGAGCACTTCCGAGACCACGTGTTCTTCGGTAAAATCATTGGAACTCTCCACGCTAAAATCAGCCAAAGCATAGCGCGGCTCGCGTTCAGCAAGCATCGTCTTAATCTTTGCCAAGCGGTCTTCGGGAGCGAGACCCGCCAAAAGCGGGCGCGTATTCTTGCGTCCGATCCGCTCATTCAGCACTTCCGGAACAGCCCACAGCCGTATGATAATACCCGTTTTGCGGATAAGAGAAACGATCTGCGACTGCGTCAAAGTGCCGCCGCCCAAGGCGACGACCTTCGGGGATGGATCCTCCGAAATTTCGCGGATAAGATCGAGCTCCATTTTGCGGAAAGCGGATTCACCTTCAGACGCAAAAATATCCGAAATGCTTTTATGAGCGCGCTCTACGATTACGGAGTCCGTATCGACAAAGGTTCGGTTCAACCGTTCCGAAACAGCGCGGCCGATGCGGCTCTTGCCGCTCGCCATAAAGCCCGTAAAATAAATGGTGCGTTCACTGTTTGCCATCACACGCCCTCCGCAAGTCCGATAGCCGACTTCATCACTTGCACATCAGCCCTCTCCCCCGGGAACCAGAATTCAAAGCTCTTCGCACCCTGGAAAACAAGCATCGCACTTCCGCCGATCACCTTGCAACCGGCATTCTTCGCCTCGCGCAAAAGTTTCGTCTCGAGAGGATTATACACAATATCGCACACAACAAAGCGCGGGTTCAAAACATCCTTAGGAAGCGGGCTCTCGTCCACATTCGGCGACATACCCACGGAAGTCGCGTTGAGCACCAAATCCACGTCACCAGCAATGTTTGCAAAATCCACAAAAAGAATATGGCGCGGCATTTCCTTATCGGGAAAAGCCTCAGCCAAAGCAGAAGCAAGAGCTTTGCCTTTTTCTTCATTCCGCGAAACGACAGTCACGGAAGCGCCCTCTTTCATAAGTGCAAAAGCAATAGAGCGCGCCGCGCCGCCATTCCCGAGCACCGCCACATGAGAACCTTTCACGGAAACGCCGTGTTCCGCAAGATCGGAAAGCGCTCCATAAGGATCCGTAGTCGTCCCGAGCAACTTACCGCCGACAATTCCATTTTCCCAGTAAAGCGTATTCACGCTACCTGTAAAACGGGAAATATCGGACAAACCATCCAAGAACTCTCCCACTTTTTCTTTAAAAGGAATCGTCACGTTCGCGCCCCAAAAACCGAGCGCCCGGAAACCGGAAATAGCGAGCCCCAATTCGGAAGGCTCGGGAGAAAGCGGCACATAAGCCGCATTAATGCCCAACTTATCAAAAAGCGCATTGTGCATGCAAGGCGACTTGCTATGCCCTACAGGATGCCCAAAGATAGCGAGCAATTTTGTACGTCCATCAATATTTTTCACAAAGCAAATATAAATTCTCAAAAAATAAGGAGTTAGCGCCAACCGGCCCGATTTTCTATCTTGGGGCCTGTGAAAAGAAATGTCAAAAGAAAGTTCAAGAAAGAAGGCGACATAAACGATGTTCTCGTCGTCGCCTTGCCCATGCTTCTTTCCATGTCGTTCGACACGCTGATGACATTCATCGACCGGTTGTTCCTCTCTCGCGTAGGTCCGGAATATATGAATGCCGCGCTCGGCGGTAGCGGGGCGCAGATGATCTTCCTCACTTTTTTCATCGGACTCATCGCATATGCAACAGCCCTCGTCGCACAGAACCTAGGAGCGAAGCGCAACGAAAATTGTGCAAAAGTCCTTTCGCAGACACTCTATTTTTCACTTTTAAGCGCGCCCATCCTCATCGCCCTCGTTCCGCTCGGCTACTACGCATTCTCCTTCGAAAATTTGGGACCCTTGCAGCTCTCTGAGCAAAAAGACTATTTCGCAATTCTCATGTACGGAAGCGTCATCACTCTTTTAAGGAACTCGTTCTCCAGTTTCTTCTCCGGCATCGGCGAAGCAAAAATCATCATGCAGGCTTCATTTGTAGGTATGATCGTAAACGTAATCGCGAACTACTTCCTCATTTACGGGCATTGGATATTCCCCGCAATGAACGCAAGCGGCGCCGCATACGGAACGCTACTCGGCAACGGCACATCGCTTGCGATGCTCGCCCTCAAATATTTCAGCAAGGATTTGCGCACACGGTTCAACACAGCGCACTCCTTCGGCATCGACAAACCGCTCATCGGCGAACTATTCCGCAAAGGCGGCCCCTCGGGAATAGAAATGTTTTCCAACATGACCGCGTTTCAAATGCTCCTGTTCCTCTTTCACGGAATGGGTCCCGTCGCCGCAACCGCGGCATCCATAATGTTCAACTGGGATATGGTCGCCTACGTCCCCCTGATGGGACTAGAAATCGCCTCGATGAGCCTCGTCGGGCGTTACATCGGAGCAAAGAGCCCAGCCGCAGCCAAGCGGTCCACATACTCCGGGCTACATCTAGGGTGGGCCTATTCTGCGTTCATCTTTATCGCGTTCGTCTTTCTACCGGGCCCGCTCGTGGACTTCTTCAAACCCGACACAGCCTCCGCCCTCTTCGACACCGCGCGCCCGATCGCCATTTTCATGGTGAGGATCGCCGCCATCTATGTCACTATCGAAGTACTGCTCGTAATTTATGGCGGAGCGCTCCGCGGAGCAGGCGACACCATCTGGGTAATGTTTGCAATGTCCGCGATGAACTGGACTTGTACGCTTCTCCTCTGGATAGCCGCCTACGTGATAAAATTTCCGCCGCAATATTGCTGGTTAGTAGTCGTCTGCACCTATTCGAGCTTTCCCATCATATTCTTTCTCCGCTGGCGAAAGGAAAAATGGCGAAAGGCAATGCAGACCTAAAAGTCGTTCCCAAAGCAAGAATCCTCCCGCAAGCGAAATTTCCATAACGCAAACAAACCTGCATCCTTTTTAGTGGGGGGGAAGCCTCCCCCTCCGCCAACAAAAAGCACCAAAATCCAAAAAAACTCTCGATTTCTACTGGTCACCTCTAAAAATTCATTTTTATGACCAGAAGCCGGTTCCCTCTAGGGAACATCAGGATTCGAAGAGCCGGACTTCAGGTCAGCCCCTGTTATGATCTTGCCATTTACACAAAATCCGTTACAACGTCTAACAAATTTACTTCACAAATATAGACGCCACATTTGCCGTGAAAAAAATCATCCAGCTTTAGTAACTTTATTCAAACGTCCTGAATTAATTGCCGCCTTTTCAGGAAAATTGGTTTCCATTTTATGACTTTGAGAGCTTTCGTCCCCATCATTTAGGTCTTGAACTTTTGTACCAGGCATGCCAATCCACTTTGTGTACGCAAATTTATAATCATTAGTATCCAACGCTAGTGTAGTTCCCGGAGTGAATGCTTTTGCCAAATTATCAGAGTCTTGTTGTTCTATACTATATTTTTTGGACAATTTAACCTGATTGGGCTGTTGAGGATTTTTATCAAATTCAATATGATCATTTTCAAGGCTGGCTATTTCAGTTTCCATTGCCTGTTTAGATGTATCCATTATTGTATTTTTGTCAGTTTTTTCTCTTGTATTCTTAGGTGCTGACTGAAAATTTTTTTTATCACTCTCATATTTAACTATTTTGGGTTTAAGGTCGGTAATACTCTTCTTAATCTTTGTTTCCAATATAGTTTCTGATCGATCAAGCATCTTTTTGTAAGATGCTAAATCTTTAAATTTTGAAGACGGTTGTCCCATTGTATCAGCCTCTGCACCATTCCTATCTTTTTTCCCGGTTAAGCGTTCTTTCAACTCTTCATCTGTAACATCTGAACCGTGTCTTATCCAGCCATGTCCGCCTGCGGCTTCTTTGTCTAAAACATCTAATAAATTATCAACATTTATTGTTGAATCTCTCACTTGATATCGAATAGCATTAGCAGTAGCTAGCTTTTCATACGTATATCCTTTTGATTCA
>JALNVO010000077.1 GCA_023231365.1 Fibrobacteraceae bacterium
ATGCTTGAACGTCTAGGAGATTTAAAATGTCAGAAGTAAATTCCGTAGAAGACAAGGCCCCAGAAGAAACCCTTGGTGCTTATCTCACCAGGGCTCGGGAAATGAGAGGCCTTTCGCAAGAGATGCTTTCCCAGAAAACGCATATTTCGATAACCATTTTGGAAAACATCGAATCAGGCGATTGGAAAAAATTTCCAATTGAAGCTTATGTGAGAGGCTATCTCAATTCTATTTCGGAGTCCTTGAATCTCGATAGCGCTAAGATCCTTTCCTATTTTTCCAAGGAATATGGTTCCTCGTATCCTAAGGTCTTTGTGGCGGATCCGGAATCAAATTTGCAGAAGTCTTTTTCTTCTGTACACGAGAGAACGCCCTCATCTAAAAATACGAAATGGATTATGATAGTCCTTGTTGTGCTTGCTCTCGCTTTTTTGGCTATCATGAATTTTGTCAAGCGCGCTGAAGTTTCTACCCCATCTTCTGGAGACTCCATCTCCGTTGCGCTTCCCGTAGAGGACTCCTCAACGGAATTTACGGCGGAAGTTCCCGATGGTGCTGAAAACGTGCCTGCGGAATCACTGAATACATTACCCGATACCGCTAGTAAAGGGGCTGTATCCGATTCACTTAGGAAATCTTCTGCAAAATTTTCTTCGACAACGACGTTCATTAAATCCTCAGATTCTCATATGAGTTCCTCGTCGGCGATAGCGTTAGCTCCTAGTACTATGAAAGGTAAGAACCGCATTTCCATAAATGGAAATGGGAAGTCTGTTTCTTGGATCGGCATAGCCCGGCATTTGGGCGATTCCACAATGATCAAGGATGCAAATATTTCGACCCCTGATACTCGATTCGATTATGCTTCAGATGATACTTTATGTGTGATAGTCGGCAATCCGGACGGTGTTGGCAAAATGCTCATCAATGGCAAGGATATCAAGGTCCCCGTCCGCAAGGGTTATGCAACCCGTTTTTGCATCGTCGATGGAGAAATGATCATTGGAGGTAAGAGATGAGAAAAGCTGAAATTATCCGCAATACCCGTGAAACTAAAATTTCACTTTCTTTGAATCTAGACGACTCTACTCGGGGAACGATTGATACCGGTTCTGCTTTTCTGGACCATATGCTCGATCTTTTTCAAGTGCACGGAGGCTTTTCGCTCAACATTCATTGTGATGGCGACAGGCAAGTGGATATGCATCACAGCATTGAAGATATCGGCATTGTCCTCGGCGAAGCTTTAATCAAGTGCTTGGGTGATAAGAAGGGCATTGAACGCTATGGATTTTACTTTGTACCTATGGACGAGGCCTTGGCCCGTGTTTGCATTGATTTCAGTAATCGGATTGGTATTGTCTGGCGGGTGAAGCTTCCGTCTCAGACTGTCGGTGCAGAGAATATGGATGCTCATCTCTTCGAGCATTTCTTTAAGAGTATTGGAGAAAATGCCCGGATGAATTTACATATAGAACTTTTCTATGGTGAAGATAATCATCATTGTCTAGAAGCCATCTTTAAAGCATTTGCCCGTGCAGTAGCGATGGCTGTAGCGCCATCTCGGAATGTGCTCGGTATTCCGAGCTCTAAGGGTGTTCTTTAATTCGGACTTAGAGTACTGGAATGCGGACTTTGTCGCCGCTTTTCAAGTGCTCGATGGCAACACCGGGGTTCACGGATTGTAAGGCGGAAAGTGTGTAGAAGCGGGGAAGTTTCGTTGCGTCCTTGCCGTAGGCGCGGGAGAGGAGTTTTAGAATATCTTCTCCGTCCTTTGCTTCTGCTAGTTTGTATTTGCTTGTATTTGAGGGGTCGGACTGCAAGTCGCCGAGCGCATTCATGAATTTGTCGGCAAAGTGCTCTTCGTTGTTCCCTGAAGCCTGCTTGTAGGTTTGTGTTGAAGCTTTGGTCGCGGGAGTCGTTTTATCCCCCGATTTAGGCTCTTCTGCGGGAATGCCGGTCCTTTTATTTGGAATGGAAAAGGAGGGCATAGTACGGGTGTTTACGCTGATTTCTGTCTCGGCGGAGTCCGTATCTTTTTTAATCGGTTCTGCCTTGAGAATGGAGTCTAATGAGGCTATGTAGGTACTGTCAGGCCAAGATTCCAGTGGGTATTTTTTGTTGATCTGGATGCGTTCGGTTTGAGGAGCTCCATCATCACAGGCTGCAAAAAGACAAAGAAACGGCACTAAAAAAAGAATCTTCAGCTTCATACCTCAAAAATACTATTTAACGACTTGCCAAAAAACTAAAATTCGCCTAGATTTGGGCTTTCAAACGCTAAATCAGCAGGATTCCAAAATGAAAGAAGGTATTCATCCTAATTACAAACCGGTTGTGTTCGTTGATGCGAATACGGGGAAAGAATTTATCACCCGCTCCACGAAGCCGACTACCGATAAGAAAGTGATTGACGGTGTTGAATATGGCGTGGTTTCCTTGGAAATCACATCCGACACCCATCCGTTCTGGACCGGTAAGCAGCACCGCGTGGATACCGCTGGCCGTATTGATCTCTTCAACAAGCGTTTCGCTTCCAACATCGTTGGTGCAAAGCGCAAGACTCGCAAGGCTGCGGTTAAGAAGGACGAAGATCAAACAGAAGAATCTGCCGAGAAGTAATTTTTGTAAAAGATTTTGAAAAAAGCTTCCCTAAAAAGGGAAGCTTTTTTCATTATAGCTTTTTAAATTGAATTTGTATAAATTAGCGAGATTTCCGTAAACTACTTTTGAATTATGGTTGAAACTTTTGGGAAATTCTGCATTGATATCTTGTTGTTGCCGTTGCTCTTCGCGGGACTTCTTTGGGCTCGCGAAGAAGGATCTTCTTGCGTTGATGGTGTTCTTGTCCGTGAAATTAGATTTTCCGGTTTGAAAGACACAGATCCTAAGGTGGTGGAGAGGGAATTGTTAAATAGGAAGAACGCCCCGTTTTCCTCTGCGGATTTCAATTCTGAGAAGTTGCGGTTCGAAGGCTTGGACCTCTTTTCCGATATTTCGTTAGTTTGTACTGATTCTGCAGGAATGCTTTCGCTGAATTATAAATTTACGGAACTTCTACATTGGATTCCTTCTCCAGCGGGCAAGAAGACGGATCAGGATGGATGGATGCTCGGACTTGCCCTTGCCCATTTGAACGTGGCGGGAGAGGATATCCGGGCTGAAGTACAGTACCGCACGTCCATAGATCCTCTATTCGATTCAAAGGAATTCGCTTTTTATGCATCGTCTCCTTGGCTTTTTAATGCGCCTATTGGCTGGAATATGGAATTTCTGCGGACGGATTCCTGGGATGATTTGCGCGGTTTTTATGACCGCTCTTGGTTGGCCCATTTGGATTTGGATGCCCGGTTGTGGGGAAATCTTTCTTTGATAGGGGGGGCGTCTTATAGGTATGTTCAGAAATATGGCGCTGTTCCCGATTTAGGTGTGGGTACGCTTTATGATGGGCGCGATTCTAAGACGGACCCGCGTTTGGGTGCTTATGAGGAAATGCGCGTGACCCGCTATGGGGCATTTTATGGAGATGTAGAGGATTATGTGGAATATCTCTGGGACAATCGCTTATATGTAAATAAAGATCGCTGGATTACGGGGCTCTATTCGCTCATCCGCTACCGTCCGGGGCATCAGATGTTTTTTGATCGGCTTCACGAGGGCGGTGCAAATACCCTCCGCGGTTTTGATCCGGATTCGAGCGTTCATGGAAAACATGAAGCCGTTTGGAATGCGGAAGAGCGCTTTGTGCTTTTGGAGCGCAGGCCGTTTTCTGTGCTAGGAGCGAATCTTTTCTTTGGCCTGCAACTTGTGGCGGGTGTAGAAGGATCTTTTCTCTGGGACGATAATTTGCCGGGCTGGGAAGATTACAGGCAAAGTATTTACGGCGGTGTGCATATTGTGATTCCTGCACTAGACCGAATTCGCATTGAAGCGGGATATAGCCCGGACGGGGGTATGATTAAATTTTCCGTAGGTCTTTATGAAAAAGCTGTTTCTGAACGTTGGCGTTCTCGTTAGAATTTTTCTATAATCTTCTTATAATTTTTTGTTACAAACGTCTTTTTTAATCTTATCTTTACTTTATGCCTATTAACTATCTTGATTTGCCTATTGGGCCTAAATATCCATTTGAAGTGGATTGTGTTGTTGAAATTCCGAAGGATACGAACGTTAAGTACGAATATGATGAGCGCTATCACGTGTTCCGTTTGGACCGCTGTTTGCTCTCTTCAATGAGTTATCCTTGTAGTTATGGTCTTATTCCTAGCACTCGTGCCGATGATGGAGATGCTTTGGATATGCTTGTATATTGTTCTTCTGCGCTTGCTACCGGTACTGTTGTTTCTTGTCGCGTTGTTGGCGTGTTGGATATGACGGATGGCGGTAAGAAGGATTACAAGGTGCTTGGTGTGCCACTTTACATCCCGCATCCAATACGCGATATCAGCGATGTGGATCCTATGTTCCTCAAAATCACCCGCAATTTCTTTCAATATTATAAGGAACTGGAAGGAAAAACCGTTGAAATCGGTGATTGGATGAATGCTAAGTTTGCGAGGGAAAAGGTCATTGAAGCTCACCAGCGTTATTTTGAAACTCAGGTACAGCATCCGGAAACGTGTTACCAGGAGCCAGAAAATACATCGGAGGGGCAATCTCACGAGCACATCCATAATTCCGATTTGATGATGATTTAATTTTTTTCAGTTTGGCAAAGCTGTTTGAAAATCTATGCTTTTTTAATGGATTTTCAAGCAAAGGAAATTGGCAAAATCCCGTTTCCAATAATTATCTACTAGGGGAGTGAAATTCGAGTGAAGATGGGTGCTAAAAAAAGCCTGCATCATTTAAGATGCAGGCCGTAATAGATCTTTATTATTTTTTCAGGTTTCTGAAAGTAAAAGCGGAGCCTTATAAAGTTCCGCTTTGTAAAGGAATGGTGTTTTATTCAGCAGAATCCATATCTTCGTCGCTGATTTCGGCACTGTGGTACACATCTTGCACGTCTTCATCGTCTTCGAATTTTTCAAGGAGCTTGAGGAGCTTTTGCGCATCATCGTGGCTGACTTTTACCGGGTCGTTCGGAACGTAGGAAATTTCTGCGCTGACCATTTCTATGCCTGCACCTTCGAGTGCGCGGGTCACAGATTCAAAAGATTCCGGCTTGGTGGAAATTTCGTGGATGCCATCCTCTGTGCTCATATCGTCTGCACCGGCATCAAGGACCAAGTCCATCACCTTATCTTCAGTGTATTTGGTGCCATCGACAAGGATCACGCCTTTGTGCGTAAAAGCCCATGCGACAGAACCGGATTCGCCCATGCTTCCGCCATTCTTGTTGAAAATGTTGCGGATGTTTGACACGGTACGGGTTTTGTTGTCCGTCATGCACTTGACTAAAATGGCTACTCCGCCCGGTCCGCGTCCTTCGTAGGACGGTTCTTCCATCACGATCCCTTTTCCTTCACCTGTAGCTTTAGCAATAGCGGAATCAATGTTCTTTGCAGGAAGGCTTTGTCCCTTTGCTTTGAGAATTGCTGCACGGAGACGTGGGTTCGCATCCGGGTTGCCTCCACCGAGTTTGGCGGCAATTGAAATTTCCTTGATGAGCTTATTCCACGCTTTTGCGCGGCCAACGTCTGTTTTAGCTTTTTTGCGTTTGATTGTGGCCCACTTGGAATGTCCAGACATATATACCTCACAAGTTCAAAATTTTTGTGGCAACAAAAATAATTTCATAAAGGGGTGGGTGGGTAGGTCTTTTTTTAAAATAAAAGCTTAAAATAGGCGTTTTTGTCGAAGATCTAGTGGGAAAGAGTCTTGCGATATTCTTCTATCTCGTCGTGGTACTCGGAAACGGCGTTAGCTATGCGCTTTGCTATATCTTTTTGGCCCTGAATCGAGTTCATATATTTTTCCTCTTCAGGGTTGCTGATAAATCCAAGTTCGAAGAGCGTGGCAGGCATGAATGCGCCAACGAGGACCATAAAGCCTGCACCGCCTGCTCCGGATCCCATTTTTTTGATCTTCCCGTCTTCGTAGGTCTTGATGAGGCTCTCCGTGAACATATAGCTGCTTTGTTTGTATTTCTCTAGCCGAGCTTCGATTTTGAACCATTCCACTGGAGATATTTCGTCTTTTCCGTCTTTATCTCCATACAAGGTGACGACTTTGTTTTCGCGTCGGGCAATCGCTTTGTCTTCTTCACTTTCTGGATCGCGGAGTACATAGACGCGGAATCCTTCGACTTTATTCTTGCGGGGGCCATCTACGGCGTTGCAATGCAGGCTGATGAACAGGTCGCCGTTCCAGCGGTTCGCTATTTGCGGGCGCTCGGAAAGCTCAATAAAAGTATCTGTTTCTCGGGTGAGTTTTACGTTGAATCCTTTTGCGGTAAGGGCTTTTTTCAGTTCTTTCGCGATGGAAAGCGCTATGTTCTTTTCTTGGCTGATTTTGCCGATGGCGCCTGGGTCTTTTCCTCCGTGGCCAGGGTCGATGACAATGTTTTTGACTTCTCTCGAACCCGCTGCTTCCGAACCACTTTTATGGATGGGCAGGTCTGTCTGGGCCGGTTTGATGCAGGTTGGCGCTTGATTCTTTTGTTCGGAATCTTTGGAAATTGGCTGGGATAGGAGAATTCTTTTTGCAGAATCTAGCGAATAATTTTTAGAGAATGCTTCGCTGAATATTTCCATAGTCTCAGTAGCGGGAACCCAGATGGTGTCGTCTGCAAAGATCGTCGGTGTAGAAAGCTTAATGGCTTTTCCTGAAGCGAAAATATAGGGAAAACCGACTACAAATGAACAGTTGAAGTTTTTCCCTTCTGCTTTGAAGTGCCTTTCTATGGGTTGCCAGCTGGTAGTGAGGCCTTCGCTTTTGGCGAGGTTCTCTATGTCCACCATCCAGATTCCATCATTCTTGACAATAACGGGAAGGGCTTCTGCTTGTGAGAAGAAGCATAAGAAGAGAAGAATGGCGAAAATCAACGCTTTGCCGCTTTGACAATGCGCGCAATGGCCATTTTCTCGTCCCGGGCGATGAGATCTGCCCGTTTGTCCCTTTGATCCTTGCCTCGGCATATTCCTACTTCAATTTTTACGAAACGGTTTTTGAAATACAGTTTGAGCGGAATAAGTGTGAGCCCTTTGATTTCCTTTGCTTTGCGCATCTTCTGAATTTCGGAAACGTGCGCGAGGAGCTTGCGACGGCGGAGCGGTTCGTGTCCAAATCGCTTTGCGAAAAAGTATTCGTCAATGTGTGCGCCGACGAGCCATAGCTCATTCTTGTCTTCAGCGATATCTACCCAAGCGTCATTCAAACTGCATTTCCCTTCCCGGATGGATTTGATCTCAGAACCGATGAGCATCACACCGGTTTCAAAGCGGTCCTCGATAAAATAGAGGTGTTCCGCTTTACGGTTTGTGATAGTTGGAGTTCTAGAAGGATCTTTTTTCCCATTCTGAGTCATTCTTCTTCGCCTTCGATCTTGTCGAGAATGATGCTGTCCGGGGGAAGTGAATTAAAAAGTTTTTTGAGTTCCCGGCTCGGTTCGAAGATGGGGCGGATCTGTGCGTCTACATTTACTTTTTCGCCTGTGCGCGGGTTGCGGGCTGTGCGCGCTTCCCGCATACGGAGCTTGAACCGTCCGAAACCGCGGATTTCGATGTTTTTGCCTTCTGTGAGCGATTTGGCGATCGCGTCGAGAAAGCTTTCTATGATGACTTTGGTGTCAACTTGAGTAAGACCCGTGCGGGAGGCTATCTCTTCCACAATGTCTTTCTTTGTAATATTGCCTTGAACAGTCATTTTGATTCCCACCCGATTTTGCGTTTGTGCTTGTTCGGAACGAGGGCATCCAAAGCTTTAACTAATTCCTTTGTGCCTTTGCCGTTGAGAGCTGAAGTACAAATTATCTTTTCTTTTTTTGTTTTGAAGATCTTAGCTGCTTTTTCAATGTCCAAGTCCGCCTTGTTGAGCGCGATGACGTATGGTTTTTCAATAAGTTTTGGGTGAAAATTTTTGAGTTCCCTGCGGAGTGACTGAAATTTTTTGTAAGCGTCGGCTTCGAATCCGTCAATTACGAATAAAAGAGCGTTGGTGCGTTCGATGTGCTTCAAAAATTCGTGGCCGAGCCCTTTGCCTTCGGATGCGCCTTCAATAAGTCCCGGAATATCTGCGACGACGAATGTGCGCTCCGCATAGCTTACGATGCCGAGTACGGGTTCGAGAGTGGTGAAGGGGTAGTCGCCGACTTTTGGGCGCGCGCTGGATATTTTGTTCACAAGAGAAGATTTGCCCGCGTTGGGGAAGCCGACGAGGCCAATGTCTGCGACGAGTTTGAGTTCGAGGAAGAGCTCTCTCTTTTCTCCGTTTCCGCCGCGGGTAGTCTTTTCTGGACCTTGTATGACCGCAGAGACGAAATGCGTGTTGCCGAGGCCTCCTTTTCCGCCCTTGGCAGCTATCCAGCGCTGTCCGGGTTCAGTGAGGTCTGCTAATATACGCCCCTCGGCATCTTTGATGAGCGTGCCGCAGGGAACATCGACGATGAGGTCTTCCGCAGAAGCCCCTGTGCATCGGGATGCGCCGCCGTCCTTGCCACTTTCCGCTTTGTACGTATGCAAGTTGCCCATATCGAGAAGCGTTGTGTATTGCTCATTTGCGCGTAAAATAACGCTGCCACCTTTTCCGCCGTCGCCGCCGTCAGGGCCGCCGAGCGGTACGTATTTTTCACGACGGAAGCTGCAAAGCCCGTTGCCGCCTTTGCCGGAACGCACTTCTATGGTTTTTTCGTCTAGAAACATAATACCTCAGGGGAAAAGTGAAAAATGAAAATTATAATCCGACGTCTTCGTCAAGCCCGAGTGCGATATTCATATTCTGAATCGCAGCACCCGAGGCGCCTTTGCCGAGGTTGTCGATGATCGTTGTGACCTGCATGGAATTTTCGTTCCCGAATACGTAAATATGGGCTTCGTTTGTTCCATTGCATTCTGTGGAATCGAGTGAACCGGCATCCAGCGTCGGCTCTGCTTCGTAGGGTAGCACTTTTACAAAGCGCGACGTTGCATAGTGCTTGGAAAGGATGTCATGTATTTCAACGATGCTGGTTTTACGGGTCATTGAATTTTGGAAAAGAGCTGTAGAAACAGACATTCCCTTGTAGAATGGCCCGAGGATCGGGTTGAATGTCGGGTTTTTGTCTAGTCCGCACACCATCTTCATTTCGGGAAGGTGTTTGTGGTGATGCCCGAGCGCATAAGGGCGTGGAGCAAAAAGCTTTGGCGATTGCCCTGGATGGGACATTTGCGCGCCTTCGGCTTCGTAAGAGGCGATCCTGTTCTTGCCGCCGCCTGAATAGCCGGTAATGCTGTAGGCGGCAAGGTCTGCACTGTGTTTCAGAAGTCCCGAGGCAATCAACGGATACACGCCTAGGATGAATCCCGAAGCATGACAGCCTGGATTCGCTATGCGGGTACTTCTGCGGATAGCGTCGCGAAATTTTGGAGAAAGTTCCGGGAGACCGTAAACCCAATCGGGGTTGGTGCGGTGTGCGGTGGATGCGTCGATGATTTTGGTCTTCGGATTGGTGCAAAGCGCAACGCTTTCTTCTGCTGCGGCATCCGGCAGGCAAAGAAAGGTTACGTCGGAAATGTTTATAATGCGTTTCCGTTCATTTGTATCTTTGCGGAGTTCCGGTGCGATGCGCAAAAGTTCAATGTCATCGCGTTTGGCGAGTCTTTCATAAATTTGGAGACCTGTCGTTCCCGCTTCTCCATCTACGAAAATCCGAAATTTCATTTCACCCGTTCCTTATTTGTTTGCGCCGCAGCATTTCTTGTATTTCTTGCCAGAACCGCAGGGGCAAGGGTCGTTGCGACCGATATCGGGTTCCGTTTTGTGAATGGTGGCTTGCTTCACGGCACGGCCATCGTAGAAAAACCAAGCATCTTTCACTTTGTGAAATTCGCCGAGTTCATGGTGGTCTCGGGTAATCGAACCCTGTTTGAATTTGGCGATGAATTCCACCCAGCCGATGTTCTTTTCTTCTTCGGTCTTGGTTTCGAGAATTTGTATGCCGAGCCACTCGGAGTTGCGACTCCAATCAGCGACGCTCTGTTCGTCGAAATCGGTTCGCTGAGTTACTTCGAGGGAATCCTTAAGCCATTTGATCTCTTGCTTCGCATAGGCTGTGTAACGGGAGCGCATAAGGGCTTCGGGTGTTGGAGCGGGAGTTGTTCCTTTAATAATCGGTTCACAGCATTCGGAGTATTTTTTACCGGAGCCGCAAGGGCAAAGTTCTTCAGACATATCCAATTCCTTGTTCAGTGTTCAGAAAAATCAATTTTCATTTCTAAAAAAATCGCCTTGCTAAATTTAGCAAGACGACGGAAAAAAGGAAATGGAGAATAGCTTTGTTTGCGCTATTCTGCGCTCTTTTTAAGGATCCAGAATTCTTCTTTGCCTTTGCGGGAAGGAAGGCTGTTTTCTGCAGGAATCCGCATGGCAACATCGAAAATGCCTCCGAGGCGGGCCATGAGTTCTCCTTCGGAAGTAGAGTGTGGCGGCCCTTGGAGCGTGTTGCCGTTCATCAGTGGATAGAAAAACGCGATAACGATGCCATCGGCCTTGAGCATCTTCTGCCAAACTTCAAAGCATTCGTCGCGGCGGCCTGGGTGGATTGCAGAAAATGTGCAATAGTCGTAGATGATGTCAAATTGTTCTCCGCCCTTTTTCGGGTCTTTGGAGCTAAGCTCGAAAAGATCGAGGTCGAGCGACTTGAAGTTCTTGTGCTTGCGGGAGAGTCTGTCTAGTTCATCCACTGCAGTGGGGCTGAAGTCCACGGCGAGAACGTCGTGCCCTTTGAGCGCCCAAGC
>JALNVO010000078.1 GCA_023231365.1 Fibrobacteraceae bacterium
GAACCCGGACAGCATGGAACTCATCCGCGGAAAATCGGGCCGTATGCTCGGGAACTTCTCCGCGATGTTCACGCTCGTCAAGGGCGCACCGCTTTCTTATAGTCGCGATCTCCAAGAAGACAAGCAGCCCGTATTCGACAGCACACATACGGCAAAAGAGCTTCTCCGCGTGATGAAAGAAGCGATCGAATCTGCGCGCTGGAACTTCGACAATATGGAAAACCGCATGCTCCCTGCGCTCCTTGCAACCGACTTGGCGGATATTCTCGTTGAAGATAAGATACCGTTCCGCGATGCGCACCGCATTGTTGGAAGCCTCGTTGGCGAAGCCGCCAAACAGGGCAAGCAATTTACCGAGCTTTCCGACGAAGACTGGTCAGAAAAGGGAGTTCCCGATCCACAAAAAGTGAAGAACAAGCTTACATTCGCCTATTCCGTAAGTCGGCGCAACATCGAAGGCGGAACTGGCAAGGATTCCGTAAAGAACCAGTTCAAGAAAGCCGAAAAGATCCTCGCAAGCGAAAAATAAAAGAAAAATTCAAAATGAACTCCCCCGTAGCAAGCTGCGGGGATCAAAGCCAAAGGCAAAATATTGATCTGAGCTATATCGGATCAAACAGTGATAGCTGGCGGTCTCTGAACAGTTGCTTGTACTCCTTTTCGCGCCCTTGGTTCCTCACATATTCACTCACAGATGTCTCATTGCCTTTCTGTCCTACCGTGTTGATGAAATACCCATCGGTCGAGAACTCACCTCCCCGCAAAATTTTCCTGACGGAGGGGACTCGCCGAAATATTTCCCGGGCCGTTATGCTCTCGATCGTGCGCGCTATCTTCGCCGGACTCAAGTGACGGAACGGACTTGAATCAGGAAATGGACATGATCTTTGTCCGTTCCTATTTCAAGAAAACTAATTTCAACTCGTTGCTAAATTTCCTCGCAGATCCGCTCCAGTTCCTCATCTACCGACTCATCAAAGACAATCCGGCGATATTTTGCCCAACAGACCAGATGGAAAATCAGCACCGAAACATTGTGGCTCTGGTGTACATATTCGCTGATCTATACATAACAGGAATCAAAGCCTTAGCAAGTACGCGACATTGCAACTTGGAAATTAAAAAAATCTGTTAAATGGTTGCCAAACCGGACGTGATTTTAATTTATAGCAAATTTTAGCGTTTCTTCTTTTCGAGGGGCGCCAAGCGGTCGGCAACTTTAGACAAACTATCATAAAGTTCTAAGAAGTCTTCTATCCAGATGGCGTCCCGTTCTCCTATGAGATTTAGTGCGCCAGCCAAAGTGCGTTCGGCATTGTACAAGCCGACGGAAACACCTTCAGGAACAGGATTTCCAAAGCCTTTTATATTTGCATTATGGTAAATGACCGCTAAACGGGCTCGGTAAGATCGGTGCAAGCGGGAAACGAGCCCAGAACGGAGCGAGAGAATTTCCGAATGCGCTTTTTCCAATTTATTTTCGACAACAAGCTTTTCCACGCGTTCCAGAGATCGCGAAAAATTTTCGCGCTCTGCAGCAGGAATCAGATATTTTTTGGAATCAATCGTCCGGCGGACTGTTGCTATTTCTTTCCCGAGTTCTTTCTCGTTCCACACGATGAGATGCGGATAACTAGGCGGCTTTACAGAATTCAACTCCCGCAAATGGGAGTCCACCCAACGCGCAAGGCGAGCGACCATTTCCTTCGCTTCATCTTCTTCGCCTACAGTACAGTAATCTGCAATGCGCAAAAGCGAAAAGTCTGCATAAGAGAGACGCCAATAAGGGAATCGCGCCGACTTGCGGAGCGTTTCCACATGCCCTTTTACGGAAAGGATGTCGGCGTCCAAAGAACTCATTTCTGTACCGCCTCCGATTTGCGGATCGGCGTCACGCCAATTTCCACGCGGCGATTCAAGCGGCGGTTTTCTTCGCTTGTATTGGGGACTCTCGGATGATTCGCGCCAAAACCCGCAGCAAATATACGGTCAGGCGGGAATCCCTGTTTGATTAATGTCTTCACCACATTCACAGCGCGTTCTGTCGAAAGATTCCAGTTCGTATATGTTAGTGAATTTGTAGGTATGTCGTCCGTAAAGCCCGAGACCATAATAGCATCGCCGGAATCGAGCACATCCAAAAGTCCCTTGCCGATAGAGCTGATGACACCTACACCTTCTACCGTCAAATCAGCACCATTGCGCGGGAAAAGAAACGAAGCCTGAATCTGAATATTGCCGTCTTCGAGCGCGATAATACCCTTTTCGAGAGGAGCCTTGAGGCTCTGGGAAAGAAGCGCGTTGCGCTCCTTGGCAATGCGATGCATCTCTTCTTGGCAGCTCACCACCTCTTGCTCTGTACGGGTCAAAGCCTCCACTTTTTTCTCTTTCACAGTTGTCATTGCGACGAACGCAAGAATAAAGAGGGATAGAAGCCCTGCCGTGAGGTCAGTAAAAACGAGCCAAGGCCGTTCTTCAGAACGCTTTGCCATTAGGAGTCCGCCTTAGACGCCGTACCCGGCGCGCGCTGGGACTGTTCCAAGATTTCGAGAAGGATTTCTTGCGTCTTGACCGCATTTTCCATAAGTACTTCGCCCGCGCGTTCGTGGAAGGCCTCTAGCGACATATTGAGCTGTTCAATAAAGTTCTGTTCACCTTCGCGTTCTGGAACGTCACCAGAGAGCTTGGAGAGGACAGCTTCAATTCCCTTGCCGAACATCTCGAGGTTGGCAGCAAATTCGGACTGATTCACACGCATCATCTTGGCGGCTTCGGCGATGTTCGATCCGAGAGCCTCCGTGGATTCATTTTCCTTCACCACGCGATTTTCGATACCTTGGATAAGATTTTGCTGAGAAGATATGAGCGCGGAAGAAGACTTTGCAAGTTCAGAGAACGATTCCTTGACTTCGGAAGACAAGCGCTCAATTTCATTTGCAACCGTATTCGAGAGGCCGGCACTTCCCGCTTCCGCTTTCTCGGCTACGCCTTCTGCCACGGAACGAAGCGTTTCGAGACCTTCCTTCTGGCAGCGGGCTACATCGGCAGAAGATGCTTTGAGCGATTCCATGAAAGAGCTCCATTGTTCGCGAGAACTGGAAAGCTCGAGTTTGACGCCTTCTGCAAGAGCCGCTTCCACTGCAGAAGAAAGCGATGCGAGCTCGGATTTGAGACCCGAAACGATTCCCGTCTGAAACACTTCCACATTCTGCGAAAGCTTTTGCATCTCTAAAGAAATTCCAGAAGTGATCGAAGTAAGAGAGTTCTTGAGTTCCAAGGAAGCGTCCTTGCCCGCGGTTTCGAGACCCTCTACCGCGCTTTTCTGAATTTCTTCAAAGTGGTGCGAAAGATCCGAAACAGACATGCGGATGCCTTCTACCGCAGAAGTTTGGACAGTAGTAATTTGCGAAGAAAGCTCCGCGACGGACTTCTGAATTCCCGAAAGGGCTTGCGATTCTGCAGCAGCCATTTGCACAAGGCCTTTCTCGCTCACCGAAGTCATATTTTCAATAAGCGCCTTCTGCAAGGAAGCCAAATTTTCCGAAAGAATTGAAGCCCGCATATCATCCGAAGTCTTCGTCACATCGATCAAATTGCGAATTTCCACTGCAACGTCTTCGTGGCTTTCCAAGGTCGGAATCAAATGAAACAAAGTAAATTCATCCAATTTCGCTAAAAGGGAATCATGCGCAGATTCATAAATGGAATGGTTCGCATTCAAAATCAATGCGGCAAAAAGTCCGCAAAGAGAAGATCCAAAAATTCCCTTCATACTGGAAAAAATGTTTTGAATGATGCCCAAAGTGGTTTCGGATGTTGCCGTAGCATCAATAGCCGAACCCGCCGTAGAAATGGATAGCATCAAGCCAAAGAACGTCCCCATAAGGCCGAGGAGAATCACAACGCCTCCGCTGCTTTTGGAAACGAGATCTTCCTTGGCCGCCCAGACTGTCTTCAAAAATTCCAAGTCGTGAACGGAAAGAGCGACCTTCTTTGCCTTGAGCGAACGCAAAAAGCGGATCCGCTGATTGAGGAGCCCTTCACCTTGAACGTCCGCATCCGATGGCGCACTTCCCGCATCATAAAGCGAAGCATAGCGATCGATCGAATCCCGTTCTTTATCCACTTTGGCAAGTCCGCGGAATACGTTCGTGCAAGAGATGACATAAATGGCGACAATGGCGATGATGATCAGCCAGCCGAAAAGAGGAGATCCGAAATAGACGGAACTCGCCACCAAGAGAATCGCTCCCAAAATGGAGAGTAACAATACGATCCTAGAAGAGTTTTTCATTATTTCATTCCACGGTTTTATGAGTAAAAAGGTCAAGTTGTCCACGGGAAAACCCGCGCAAATACAAAAGCCATTTATCGCGATACCATTCGCCGATCAGCAATGTGAGTCCACAGGCATAATCGCAAAAATCATCCGTATAAGCGAGAAACGCATTTTCATAGGCAAAGCTGCTATTCCACAAAGACCCTACGTCGCGGGCACAGGAAACGGACGTCGGAAAGCGGCGATCCTTGGTCTTGGATTTGAAAGCCTGATCGAAACGCTTGCGGGCAAGTACAGCAAGCGAAGAGCGAAGACGCGCAATCAGCACATATTCACTATCGCGGAGGGAAGCCTCCAAAGAGGGCAATACTTTCGACACAGGGTCGATCGCACTTTCCCTGTACCAAAGCTTGGAAAGCTTGTCCTGCAAGTGCTCGACACGGCCAGAAAGGTTGACCAACAATTTTTCAGCATCGCCCACCATCAGGTGTATCGTCGAAAAATAAAGAGTTCTCTGCTTTTCGGAGTTTGCCGAAAAAAACCAGCCCCTGTCATCCTTTAGCACAAATTCGTTCTGGACAAGCATCCGGGTAATTTCATCAGTCGCAAACCGCTGCATCCATTTAGCGCGGAACTCATTGAATTTGGTGCGATATTCATCGATGATGATCGGAAAATCCTCAATGGCAATTTTCCAAGCCGTAGCGCCATAAGAAATCATTTCCGGGCCAGCCATCATACTATGCGGATTTTCAATTGCAGCATCCAAATGTTCAAAAAGAGCAATTGACCACCTAGCATCCATTGCCTGAGAAAGGTTTGCCATTTCCGAAGCGCGATCCGGTCGTGCTCCTAAACGAAGCAGGCTTGAACCTGTCATTTTCCGAATTGCTCTGCGAAATGATTCTTCCACGGGAACAATATACCTTTTTAAAATCCGGCTTCAATGCGCTGCCATACACTTCTCGACACCCGGCGGCCCTGTCCTGCAAGTTCATCGGATTCCCGGCGGATATCGGCCTCCAAATTGCCCTTCACAGAAAGAGAATCTCCGTCAAAAGTGGAACCTTTTGAAAGGTAGAGTCCAAAAACGTTGTCGTGAAACTTTATCTTGCGGAAGCGCACAGTCCCCGCCCCAACAGAAAGAGCAAACCGGTTACGGGAAAATTCCCCTCCTACAAGATCAAACTTGGGAGAATTTTCCACCCACAAGCCATAGTAATTGTTAACAAATTTAACGTTGTCAAAAATACCCGAAGAACGGACGACCGTATTGCGAAAAGCATTTTCTACGATCAGATTTTTTACAATAAAAAAACGATCCCCGGTAGAAAGATAAATCCCGTTCCAAGACTCTCCAGAATCCGCATTGCGGAAAGCAACTGGCTTTTTAACAGAGCCTTCAATATCGACAGTTCCACGGCAAAAAAGTTTTGCATAGCCGCTAAAAAAGACTTCTACCCCGGGCTCAATTTTAAGAGTATCATCCTCAGCCAAAATAAAACTCGACTCTAGAAGATAAGGCGATGCAGACGCGCGAAGCAAAACTTTATGATGTTTGATCGAAGGGAATGGAGTTACCGCAAAAGAGACTCCGAAAAAAAACAACAGAAAAAGAATCCAGAAGCTTCGTTTCATATTAACGCGAACTCCGGAGCGAAATCTTTTGATGCACTCTCAAATCGGGAATCGTATCTCCGGACTGTTTTTCAATCAGGCGCACCTTGCCATCAATGGAAAGCTCCCCTTCCACAATTTTTCCCTCTTTTACATCAAAAATCACCGACCCCGATCCCAAGACAAAATCCGAGCTTTCAAGGAGCTGGGAATCATCTTCACTCCTCTGCTTATAGCGGACGTTCATCTGCACTTTGGCAAGTTGTACTCCGCCCCGCATGAAGATCTCTTCGAGTTTGAACCATTTGTATGCAATACTCTGTTTTCCGTTGTCATCGCTGATCACCTGCTGGCGTTCCCAAGATTCACCCACAGCAATCGGAGAGGACGGAAGCACAGGCTGAATTTTCAAAAAAACTTTGCGGATGTCCACATCGCCTATATCCGGCAAAGCGACAAAATCGTCGAAGGAGACCGATTTCATATCTCCATTTTCCGCCATCTTGAATTGGAACGCCTGGGTCTTCAAATAGCGTTCTATGTGATCCGACTCTTCCACAGACCTTGTATCCGACGTATAATTTGCAGAATCCACCCGGAGCAGGAACCGGCCGGAGCCATCATCATAGGCAGAAAGGAGCTCCGAATGCAGGCGGACTCTGATATCGGCATTCATCGATTCTGGATTCTGCGCATTCGAAGAATCCGCTTGGGAATCTACTAAAACGCGGAGTGAAGACCGAAGTTCATAATCTTCAGGAGCCGGATTCTGAGTATTAAAGGAAAGCGTTACTTTGTGATCGTCGCAAGCTACGAAAGCAAAGGAAAAAAAAGTGAATGGGATGAGGAACGCAAAACGGTTCATACTTTCAAAAATAACTATGCGGGAAAAAGCGAACTAGGCTTTGCTCCCGAATCACCCTTCTTTTGGCGCATTTCCATAAAGAAAGCCCGGATAAGTCCGAGGCATTCGTCAGCGCGCACGCCTCCCGTCACCTGAACGTTCACACCCAAGGCATTGTTGGTAATGACATCTATTGTAGAACCACAGCCGCCAAATCGGGAATCCGGAGAACCAAATACAATACGGGATATCCGGCTATTGAGGATCGCTCCCGCACACATTGGGCATGGTTCAAGCGTCACATACAACGTAGCTCCCGAAAGCCGCCAATTCCCCACTTGAGAAGAGGCCGCCCCAATGGCGATAATTTCCGCATGAGCCGTTGCATCCTTCAGAGTTTCCACCTGATTATAAGCTTTAGCAAGGCAACGCCCGTCCTTTACAATAACAGCGCCTATTGGAACTTCGCCAGCCTCATAAGCCTTCTCTGCTTCGCGGAGTGCTACTTGCATCCAACGGGAATCTTCTTCTTCGATCACAAGGCCTCCAGTGCCGATTTTTTTGGAAAAGCAAAGCGAAGGATATTTGCTGCTACAACCGTCGTAAAGCAAGAAATGGCCGGATTCCAGAAAAAGCTGAAAACGCCGGCAAAAGGAGGGTTATACGCGGGTATCACCGGGATCCGGTTAAAGAGGAGGATCGAAGTCATTCCGCAAAAGACGCCGATCACCACAGCTGGCGTTGTTATTTTGTTTGTAAAAAAAGCGAGCAGGAACAAAGCGAGAAGGGGTCCGGTGAAAAGCCCCGTAAAAAACAGGGCATTGGAAAGGAGGGAACTCTGCATATCAGCGGCAACAAAGGCACATGCCGTGCTGAGAAGAGCCCAGAGGAGCGTCCAGCGTTTTGCTTTGAATAACGCCTTCGCACTTTCATCCCGCACAAGGAATATATCCTTCACTGTCGTATTCCCCAAGGCATTGATAGCACTCGAAAGGCTGCTCATTGCCGCCGCATAAATAGCAGCCACAACGAGGCCCGTCGCTCCCGGGGGAAGAACATTTACAATAAAATAAGGAAATACTTGGTTAATACCCAAATCTGCCGGCAGAGGAGAAACAAATTTCACTCGATAATAAACAAAAAGCGCCGCGCCCACCAAGAAGAAAAGCACAGAAACAAAAATACCTAGCACCATACTGAGCACACTAGAAGCGTTCGCCGCCTTCACAGACTTGCAGCTTAGATAGCGCTGCACAAACTGCTGGTCGCAACCGCGGATGGCAATCTCGATCACCGCATAAGCCAAGCCTGCCGAAAGCAAGTTCCGCGAATTCGCCGGATTCCAATCAGAGGCATCAAAGAAATGAGTTTTATGCGCCGCTTCAGCTAAAGAAAGCATTTCGCCAAAGCCTCCGATTCCCTTTGATAAAATCCAAAGAGCGATAAGCCCTCCTCCAAAGAGAACAGCAAACTGCATTACATCCGTCCAAACAACAGCCTTAAAGCCGCCATACCAAGTATAAAGGGTTGCGACAATTGCCGTAAGGAGGATTGCAATATGAATGTCTATTCCCAAAATCGGGGCGAGCACCAAAGACGGTGCATACAAGAGAATTCCCATCCGGAGCAGCAAATGCAAACTGTAAAAAACAGCAGCCAAGCGCCGCACAAAAGGAGAAAAATGTATTTCAAAAATTTCGTATGCACTTGAAATTTTCAAATTGCGGATCCGCGGAATGAATACAAAACCCACAACAATAATGGCAATAAATGCGCCAACATTGTTCATCAAAAAGCACATATCCATTGAATAGGACTCAGCAGGGTTTCCCAAAAAAGTCGTTGCACTTACAGAGGTGGCGATAAGACTGATGCCAACGGCAATCCACGGCATCGCTCCTCCACCCCGCATGTAATCATTATAGCCCTTATTTCCCTTAGATGCCCAAAGGCCGATCGCTACAGACAAAAGAATGTATAGGACAAGGACAATCCAATCGAGCATGGTGAACATTCTTAGGGCACCTCTAAAAATTGCTTTGATGAAGTAAAATTGTCAAAAACGAATGCAACGGCAAAGCTCGCTTTAATACTGTTGAGGTTTGACAGGAGAAAGCCTTTAATCAAGAGCCTTGAATCGGATCGATTGACTGCTGATCCGTTCCTGTCTTCTTGTATTCTACAACGCGATTGCGACCGCTTTCCTTCGCAGAATAAAGAGCTTGGTCCGCATAGCTCACGGTTCGCGACATTTCACCTTTAAAATCCGGCGTCACCAAGTAACAGCCGATACTCACGGTCACCGGAATTCGCTCCGGACGGTGAATGTCGAAAGAAAGAGAACCGATCGCTTCGCGAATTTTTTCTGCCTTTTCAAGCAGAACTTCTTCCGAAACGCCGGGAAGCGCCACAACAAATTCTTCACCGCCATAGCGTGCGATGACATTATGCTCTCCCTGCGCTACGGAAACAATGCGGTTTGCAATCCCTCTGATCACATCATCTCCGGCCGGATGTCCGTAGGTATCATTAATGTATTTAAAGTGATCGATATCCATCATCATCACGCCGACATTCTTTTCTCTGTGGATAAAATCCAATTTTTTGAGTTCTTCATCCAGCGAATGGCGGTTCATCAACCCCGTCAAACCATCCCGCCCGGCCAAATTCTGTTCCTTCTCAAACTGGCGTCCTCGTTGATAGGCAAAATAGGCAATGTTCACTAAGAACTTGAGAAGATCTTTTTCAAACTGGTCGAACTTAATCGGATTCTTGCGTTCAAGGCAGATCGCAATTTCCGCTGGACGGTTCTCTGCCATATCATCAGTCGTCATCGAATTGGATTGCACGAACAAATAGCGCAGCGAAAGATTCCGCGGTTCATTGTCATTAATGCGGAGCACATATTCAGCAGGGCGGCCCGAAAATACGCGTTCCGAAGAACCGTGCTGCATCATCGCCAAGGGGAGAATGCCTTTGTCATCTACAGAGAACTTGAACCCTTGCAGAGCTTCGCTGTCTTCACCATAACACAAAGCAACGGAGCCCTCTCCGCGTTCTGGATTTTCAAAAGCGAGAATCATCAAACGATCCGAGAGAAAATTGGCGCTCACATATTCAAAGATCTGCTTGTATGTATCGCGGAGCGGCATGGTAGTAAAGAAATTCTGCTGATAGTTGGAAAGTTCATGGAACTTTTTCTTCTCGCGAAAATTCTGGGCCGAAGCAAAACTCTTATACGTAAGAAGATAATAGGTGGAACAAAAATTCGTGAGAATGGGGACAATCGAAGGGGGAAACGCCTTGAATTCCAAGGAATCGACAACAAGGGCGCCAACGCGCTGCTTCTTAGAGTTGATCATCGGAACGCCCACCACAGAATGAACCGGAGAAATTGTCTTATAATAGCCAAGCCCCTTGCCATTCGGAAGGTCGCCTTCCAAAATGCGGAGAATATCTGGACGGGCCAATTGCCCGATGAGCCCCGAATTTTCAGGAATGGTTGCCATCAAATCGATTTCATCTTCTGCAGAGGAGGCAAATTGACGAAGCGCAAAAGCCTTACCATCTCCCGTTTTGAAAAACAAAAGTACAGAGCGGGCTCCTGGAATAAGCGATAGTATGGACTGCAAAGAAGAGCGATAAACCGGATCCAGATCGCGTTCCATCTTATCCCAGATTTCGCGGCCCTTGAGTTTTTCAAGAGCAGAATCACCCACGCCAGGGTATGCTTCAAAAACGTCGCGGACAATGGAAACCACACCCGTTTGAGGAACTGACCTTAAAATCCGTCCAACAGCCGTTACATCCGTAGTACGCGTAGCTCTCAGTACAGGAACTGCTCCAGAAACAGAAGATGCCGGAGGAAGACTAGGACGGTTCAGCCATCCCAGCACAAAAGCAACAACCGCAAACGGAATGGAAAACAGCCAGAGACCGCCTTGAAATGCAAGACCTAGAAGTAAACCGGAAATCACATATAAGATATCTGACATTCTTCATTACCCAAAACAATCTTGCCCTACAACCGGAAAGAGCGCTGGAGCATAAACACAGCAATAATGGCAAAAATAATGTGCCCTATCCAAGCTGAGAGAAATGGA
>JALNVO010000079.1 GCA_023231365.1 Fibrobacteraceae bacterium
ACAAGGCGATATTATGCAAAAACTCTTTCCAAATTCGCTCCCAGCCCTCTTCATGGACACGTGTAACAGCCCTGAATTTTCCGGTTGGTATATGCGAAGAAACGGATTATGGGAATCTTACTCGCCAGAACGCCTCAAACAAGAGCTGTTCTATATAACACTCGCCCTAAATAAGCTCGGCATCGGCGAAGGAAAAAGCCTAGGCATTGCAGCCAAAAGCTCGCCGGAGTGGCTTATCGCAGATTTTGCCTGCGAAATTTGTCATGGAACCACCGTACCACTTTTCCCGAATATTACCCAAGAGCACTTTGATTTTCAATGCACAGACTCTCAAGTGGATGTGCTTGCCATCGACAGTCCTCAAAACCTTGACAACTCCATTCACGCAAGCCTTTCTCGCTTCAATCTCGTTATCTGCTTCAATAGCGAAGCTCAAATTCCCCAAAATGGTATCCGCTGGAGAGATCTGCTCACTGAAGGCGAAATACTTGCCAAAGAAGAAGGCACTACGGACTGGTTCCGATTCCGCATACAAAGTATTCAGCCAGATGACTTATTTTCCGTCATCTATACGAGTGGTTCCACGGGAAGACCCAAAGGCGCAGAGCTCTCTCACCGGAATATGCTCTCGCTCCTAGAATCGCTAGACCCGCAATTTGAAACTAGGCCGGAAACGGACGTTGCTTTAAGCGTACTCCCCTTAGCCCACGTCTTTGAACGTATGGTACTCTACTTTTATATTCTAAAAAAAATCCGAGTCTATTTTGCAGACGATCCAAAAAATGCGGGAAAAATCTGCAAGGAGATACGACCGACAGTAATTACATTAGTTCCCCGAATCTTGGAGCGCATCTGCGAACGCCTATACTGCGTAGAAAACAATATGCATGGGCTTTCCAGAAAGCTCACCCATCAAGCCATCCGATTTGCAAAAATGAACGTTCCTGGCAAATCGCCTCTCCTGCGGCAGCTTTACGACAAACTTGTCTACAAAAAAATGCGAGAAGCCCTTGGCGATAATTTCAATTGGATTGTTTCCGGCAGCTGCGCTTTGGACAAAACAACATACCGGTTTCTCTCCAACCTAGGTTTCCCAATATACGAAGGTTATGGGCTTACAGAATGTACACCCGTTGTGAGTGTCAACAGCCAAAAATTTTCAAAGGCTGGTTCTGTAGGCAAGATACTTCCCCACTTACAAGTAAAATTCGGAGAAAAGAACGAAGTTCTCGTCAAAGGTGACAGCGTTTTTCACGGCTACAGGAATATGCCGGATAAGAACCAAGTCGCATTTACCGAAGACGGATTCTTCCACACTGGCGACCAAGGAATTATCGATCACGAAGGTTATCTATTCCTCACAGGTCGGATCAAAGAAATATTCAAAACCAGTACGGGTAAATACGTTTCTCCCGTACCAATAGAACTCGAACTGATGCGGCATCCGCTCATCGAAGCCGCTATGATAGAAGCAAATGGGCGAAAATTCGTCTCTGCGATCATTTTTTTAGGCTATCGCGCCGCCATCCATCTATTACATACAGATGAAAAGCATTTTAACTCTCAAGAAGCCATCAAAAGCCCTAGAATTCAAGAAGCAGTCGCTCATCACATACAGATGGTAAACCAGAAACTGAACCATTGGGAACAAATTCAAAAATGGGTCCTCGTAGCCGATGAGCTTTCCATTGAAAAAGGACTCATTACTCCAACATTCAAACTCCGCCGAAGCAAAGCCGAAATTCTATTTAAAGATAAGATTGAAGCAATGTACCGCTAATTTTGAATCACTCATTTGGATAGGCACAACAGCGGAACGATATGGAAGGATCCCTATAAAACGCTGCGGCACCTTTATATACGGCAGATCCCCCTAAAAGGAATACTGTTTCCGTCCGAGCCGGTTCATAAGTCAGGCCATTCGCCAAATTATGAAGCCATATTTCACCGCCCTTTCTGTATTCTGCGATGGGAGCATAATCTTCACCCAGCGAATCACCCGTATCCGGATTTCTTACCGTAAAGAATTGCAGCGTATCAGTAAAATTCTTCTGGGTAAGGAGCTTATACAAAGTAAGAGATGTGTCTTTAGTAGTCGTCGTATCCACCTTGGAACCTTCACGGTAGAGATAAACCGTATCAACCGTATAAGCAACGCGAGTTCTGTTCGGCTGAGAATAGGTCGTGCACTGAGAAAGCGAAGCCCGCGATTCCCCGCTAAAATAGATGTAACTAGAGCCGCGAAGCACCTGAAGCATAGTGTCAGCAGGGCCAATGACCCATTCCTGATAACTCCCGGGCATATCGTGAATTCCATCCGGACTTACACATAGGGAATTTCTTGAAGAAAGCTTGGAAGAAGCCGTAGAATCATCCGTCCCTACATTGCAATAGCGGTACAAAAATTCCGTTGCAGAAAAATCCGTTTCTTGAATAACACCATAAGCAGAACGGCCCTGCGCAAGGCAAGCAGACTTCCAATCCGCAGACTTGCAAAGGGAAACTGTGAAACCACTTGCAGAAATACCATTACAGGTTGCAACAGCTTCGGAATATAGAACATTGTGTGCAAAAGTGGAATCCGTATTCATATGTTCATAGCGCTCTATGCAGAATCGCGTAGAATCGCTTGTGCGCACAGGAACAAAACCGTCCGGGCAATTTAAGTCCGCCTCCGGCCCCGGAGAGACGACAATAGTATCGATCAGAGGAGCTGAATAATAGCCTGAAGAATCTATTGAGCGGATGCGGATAATAAGCGTATCATTCGGTACTACCCAGCGGATTGTGTCCACCACGTATGTACCAGTCGCCGAAAGGGCCATCGTATCGCCAGAAATGGCATAAGAATCTGTGTACTTTACTTCCGATTCCCCACCGGCATTGGTAGCCGTTTCCCAATTTTCGCCATTAAAGCGATCCACCACATAAGTCTGGACTCCGCGATAGCAATAATATTCATAGCAATTCGATGGAATCTCAATTACAGAATCCGATTTGATGCCAGAAGTAGAAGCATAAGGATCTACACTGCGAGAAAAATAAATGAGCACACGGTTGCTGTCCAAGCGAGCATAATCAGGATAAACCGAATCTGCACGAACCCAAAGCTTTGTCGCCATCACAGGAGCGATGCTATCTGTGGTCATAAAAAGCTGGTTCGCCGATACAGAGCTCGAACCGGAAACATTTCCCGCAGAATCCCAAGCAATAATGCCTATCGTGTAATTGTGTTCCGCCTTGAGTCCCTCCACAATCATCCGATATCGGTTCGCATCACTTAAATCAAAATCAAAGCCGTTCCCATCAATAACAACTAAACGCAGATAATTCTTGTAAGTTGCCGCAGAAGATGCCGTATCAATCCAAAGGGAATCGCCAGAATAGCGGAGGCGATGATGTCTCAACCAAAGCGTTGAACCCATCGAATCCGTTTCTCCATTATGGATGATTTTCACGTGCAAATTGCGAATATCCTCAGACGTATCCTCAGCCCAAAGGACTATGTTATAGCCGGCAATCGGCCCAGAAAGGGATTCTGGAGCATAGTAATCTGTCTGATCCGTAGGACGTGACCAATCAATAGCCGCTCCTGTCGTCCACGTGGAGTCCGAAACCGTCACGGTCGAAGGGGAAAGATCATCGCCGAAATGCAAGTAAATATGCTGGACGGAACCATCATCGCCACTGCTGTATTCACACCATACCGCTACAGCTAAGCTATCGCGATCTAAATAACCCGCCACTTCAGAAGTCAGATCCAAAGTATCATACAATGTTCCAGAAGAATCGTATGCAAGTTTAATAGAATGTTCCGTAGCGCCCTTGGGGACAGATTTGGTCGTATCGTCAATGTAAACGGTATCTACCCAAATATGAAACTGCACCAGATCATCCGTTTCAATCGGAATCCGGAAACGAAGACGATAGCAGCTAGATGTATCCTTATTCGAAGCACAGGAACGAAGCACAGAAAGATCCTGGACGGAGCGGTCAAAAAGATATTCCGTCCCTTCTGAGTCATCAGAACAGGAAAAAAAACACAACGGGAAAATTGAAAAAACAAGGAGGCGCAAAAGAAAACGCATGATAGCTTTAAAATACAAAAAAGAAGGGCTTAGAAACGGCTATACCACTAATGGTTTTAAAATTAGAGGCAGCAAAACGGCCACTCCACGTTGAATTTCAGCGGCTAGACTCGACAGCAACGGAGAAACAACAGACAGAACCCATATACTAGCAAGACGGGCTTCCGTTTCACCTCTTCATGCAGTGTATGCAATTTCCGACCTTATCATTATATCCTCGCAATTTGCGAGCATCCCTATGCAAACAGAATCCTCATTTGAATCCTATTCGACGAATTCGCATTCACATCAACAGCAGCCTCTATTTACTTTATTTATATAGAAAAGGGAATCGTTCGTCTACGGAATAGATAATTGCACACAAAATAAAAGACAGGCAAAATCGAGAGCACATTTCTTCAGCTATCCCTTACTCACTCCAGCACCAGAAAGTTCACTCCGTCCGCTCCCCTTGGGAGTCACCACAATATGCAGAGGAATTTCATGTTGTAGTTCCTCTACGTGAGTGATAATACCAAGCATCTTCCCTTGTTGTTGCTGAAGTTCCCGCAAAGTCGATATCGTCTTATTCAATGAATTTTGATCTAGCGTGCCGAAGCCCTCGTCTAAAAAAAGCGAATCAATGCGCACTTTATTACTAGCTAGAGCAGCAATCCCCAAGGCGAGGGAGAGGCTGATAAGAAACGTTTCTCCACCGGACAAATTGCTCACCGGGCGTATCTCATCCGCGTTATCGTGGTCAATTAACGAAAAGTCCACATCATCCTTCGGCAGCAGTTCATAGCGCGGAGCCATTTTGCGCAAATCAATGTTCGCCATTTTAAGAAGATTGCGGAATGTGATACTTTGGACAAATCTGGAGAAAGTGCTACCGTCTTTGTTCCCGAACCAGTCATGCATTGTGCTCCACTTATCGAAAACAACCTTTTGTGCATTGCGATCCTTTTGCAACTCTGTAAATTGATTTTTTGCAACATCATCAGCAAAGAGCAAAGCCTTGGCATTTGCAAAAGATTCCTGCAAAGACTTGACATTTTCTTCAGCAGTTACGATTTTCAATTGCACGGAAACCTTGGAATCCGTTACTTGGCGGGAAGCCTTGCGCAAGGCGAGTTTCTCGCTCGCATTCTTTTTTGTCGTTTCCGCAGTCGTTAAGGCAATCGAAAGAGCGGTCTCTTCTTTTTGAAGAGCCGCTATTTCCCCATCGCTTTTCTTCGCCTCTAAAAAGTCCGTTTCGTCCAAAAACTGTTTTTCTTTAATTTTCTCGGCAAACAAAGAAGCTGCTGATTGCAATTTTGGACTCCGTTTCTCGATGGCTTCGCTCAAAGAACGAGCTTTCACCTCCAAAATATGACAAGAAGTCAATGCCTCTTGAGCCTCTTTTTCAGCCAAGATCTTTGAATTTTCGGTATCCGCCCTGTGTTTTTTTGCCAAATTTTCTTCATCATCAACTTTTTTATCACCAAATTTGGAAACGCGTAGTGAATGCAGTTCATTTAAGGTATTTTTTGCAAAATTCCATTTTTTATCGGCCAATTCAAGATCCGCGGCAAAACCTTTCAAAGAATCTTTTGCGGTAGCGAGCTCCGCCGTTTTCACAGCAAGTTCTGAAGTTTTCTCCGCCTGTTCTTTTACTTTATCCGCATAAATACTGGACTTGGTATCCAACGACTTCAAAATGGAATCCGCATTCTCTGTGCTGGAATTGGGAATCCAAGCACTCACGCATTTTTCAAAATCGGAAGAAACTTTCTGAAAACGGACCTTTGCCTCATTCAAAGATGTTCGCAACGTTTGAATCGTATTCGCAATAACATCTATTTTGCCCTGCTGTCCGACAAGCTTTTGCTGTAGTTCAACAAAACGGTCCTTCGAGTCCACAAAATCTTTCCGCAATTTTCGAAAGTCAGCAACATTCTCCTCAATAGAATCCAAATTCGCTGTTTTATTCCACGGCATCCAAATAGCATTCAACCTTTTGCAAGTATCCGCAAAATTTTTCTCAACGGATTCTTTGACGGACTTCCGCTGTTCCATTTTGGCGCACAAATCGCTAATTTGAGCTTCCGTCCCTTGAATATCTGAGTGCAGATGCTGTATTTTAATGTTAATCGTGCGAATTCGAAAAGCCAAATCACTAACCTGTTCCACTGTAACTTTCAAGCCGGACATTCCGCAAGACGGGTGATCTTTGGACCCGCAAACAGGACAAGCGACTCCTTCCTTCAAATGACTTTGAATTTCAGAAACAAGAACAGGTAAATTCTCGGTATAGAGCGTTTCTCGCTCCCGTTCCTGTTCTTTTAAAGCATTAGTTTGCAAAACCATTTTATTCTGCAATTGATCAAAATTATCGCCGAATACTTTCAGTTCTTGCAGAGCAAGCTCCGCCTCTGTTTTAGAAAGTTTCAAGCTTTCAACCAAAGAATCACTTTTTGCAATTACGTCCGTCAAAGTTTCATCTTGCGCATGCTGCATATTATATTCAGCGCATTTATCAAAAGCCCCTTTCAACTCAACAAAAAGGCTCTCGGCCTTACTTTTCTCTGACTCCACATCGATTAATTTGTAATTATACGATTCGATTTCTTTTTTCAAATCCCGGATCTGAGTCAAAAGACTCTTAAGTGCATTCAAATGCTTGAAAATTTCCGCATCCGCAGAGTGCAAAGTCAAATAGTCATTGGAATCCTGGACTTCTATTTTCAACAATCCGATCGCCGTTTCAAGCTTCTGAATCTTTGAATCCGCTTCACCTTTCTTTGCTTTGCATTTTTCAAATTCCGCTTGAGCCTTTTCCAAATTATCCTTGGCAAAAGTCAATTCACTGTCCAATTCGCGGACTTCCTTCCAAAGCCCTTCCGCAGTAATCACAGACTTCTTAGCATTTTCAAACACGTCCACACAATGAACTGCAGCCACTTGTTTAACGTCAAGTAGTTTTTTTGCCGATTCCAAAGCAATCTGAAACTCCTGAAGAGTCGTAGAATCGCTTTCTTGTTCCTTGCGGAAATTTTCCCGAGAATTCCATTCACTTATGCAATCCTTCGCATTCAATGCCCGCAGCAAAGCCTCTTTCTTAGGCTCAAAAACAGCCAAATTCTGCGTTGCCACCTCTAAATTTTTAGCGGCATCGATCACGATCTTTTCTTCCTTCTCCAACTCGGCAAACCAATTCAAATCCTCATGCAAGACTTTCAATTCTCCTACGAGTTTTTTTTCCTCTGTATCTGCATCTTTTTGCTGTACTTCCAAACTTTTCCGCTCTTCTTCAGAAAGCCGCTTGAAGTCCTGCATCTGGGCATCTAAATTATCCAACTTATTTTTTTCTTCGCTGAACCGATTAAAAACATGCACGCCCATCTGCCGATATTTTTCAGAGCCATCCAATTTTTCAAGAATCGCTGTGCGAACTTCGGGTCTACTCGCCAAAAACTTGTTGAATTCACCTTGTGCGAGCAAGATAGATCGAGAAAATTGTTCGTAATTAAGACCAATAATTTCGCTTGTCTTTTCCGCAAGAGAACTTTGCGTATTAGAAGCAACTATCTGTTCCCCATTCTCTTTAAAAATGCTGATCTGGGGAGATTGAAAATTTCCATGTGGAGAATTACGGGCCCGGCGCTGTTCAAACCGGGAGCGAAAAGTTCCCTTACGGCACAAATAGGTAATCTCGGCAAAACAGGATCCAGTTCCGCGGGTCATCAATTCATTGCCGCCATTTCCAGAATTCACAGCAACTTGCCTTGGACTCCTTCCATAGAGCGCAAGGCAAATCGCATCAAGAATAGTCGTCTTGCCAGAACCCGTAGGTCCGGCAATCAAAAATATATTGTTGTTTGCTTCATATATTTTGTCTGTAAAATCGATAGACCACTTACCAGCAAGAGAATTGATATTTTCAAATTCTACTTTTAATATTTTCATACTGCCCGGTCCTTAGTTTTCTTCTTTTACTTTATTGCAAACTTCGTTAAAAAGCGGCAGATATTCTTGGCAGATCTTTTCTAATTCATCTTCTGGAAGTTCTGGGTTCTTAGCTGCAACAAGCCTTTTAAAGACTTCGTTCTCAGAAAGAGATTGAACGCTTTCAATGGAATCATCATTCATTGCAATCGGTACATCGCCCATGCGTTTCGCCCTATAACGGATGACTTCGAAAGGAGCCCCTTCAACACAAGACCGGAGTTTTTCCCGAATGTCCAAACCGGGCTCGGGCTTAAACAAAATTTCAACGTACGTTTTCCCGGTATTTCCTTGTTTTTTTAACAAATTCAGCCCATCGCTAATCTCTTTCGAAGTTCCTTCAATACGCTTGAAATGAATAACCTGCGGCACTTCGATCGGCTTTACCACTGGCAATTTTCCAGTTTCTACATCCACTGACAGCACATAATGGGGAATGGAAGCCTCGTCAAATCCCATCACGAAAGGAGAACCGGAGTAACGAATTCTCGGATTCTTAGCCACCATCGACATATAATGGATATGCCCGAGAGCCACATAATCAAAAGCATCTGGAAAAACAGAACTCGGCACATTCCCCAAATTGCCGATCAAATCGCGGACGCCATCGTCCGATTCGGATGAATGCCCCCGATCGTCAATATCTGCCGCATAAAGGTGTCCTGTCGCCACAAACGGCAACTGTTTTTCTCCACAGAGACGATATATTTCGTTCAACACGGAAGCATAAAGAGCCCCCAAAGACTCTCCTTGAGTGAAATTTTTGAATTCCACATCGCGTACAAAAGGAACCGCTCCACAAACACCAATGGAATTTCCCGAAGCATCTTTTAGCACAACCACAAGATCCGCTGCTTGGCGCCCATTCAATCCTCCGATCACGTGGATATTCAGCGCTTCGAGAATATCCCTAGGAGCATCCAGCAACATCCCTGAATCATGATTTCCACCGATAATGACTACATTCTTACATGGAGAATCCAATAATGAGGCTAAAAACTTGAAATAATCCTGGCGCGCTTCCGTAGGGGGATTTACCGTATCAAAGACATCGCCAGCAACGACAAGGGCAACCGCCTGCTCTTCTACAATCCTAGCTTTGAGCCAAGCAAAAAACTCTTTCGATTCAAGGGAACGGTCAATTCCGTTAATAGAATTGCCCAAATGCCAATCAGCTGTGTGGATAAACTTCATAAACCTCAGCCTTAACAGACTTTCTTATATGTCTATCCCAATTATAGCACAAAAAACAGCCCGAATAGCGACAATTTTTGTCAATTTTGGTGAAATATAACGTACTAAAATAGAATCGAATAAACAGTCTATGTTTAATGCATTCCTACAATGGATGTAGACATTTGCTTCCAAGCAAAAAATTCATCTTTCTTGTAATGATTGGGAATCATGCTTTTTTTCTAGGCAGTTATTCCATCCAGCTAAATCCGGGGTATCCATCATTCACTCCCGATTTCCACGTCCATACAGAAACCGATGCATTGAGCATTGTTGCAAAAGAAGCCACTGTCATCTGAGCCGAAGGCAGCCCAGTAGCAACTGAATCGCTCAAAGAAATGGCTTTATCGCTGTCATAGTAGCAATTCGAAACAGATACCGTTCCGTCAAAAGATCCAATGATATTTCCCTTATTTTTTAAGGTGGAGTCTGAGGATATAGATGCAGCGACATAGCAATCGTTGAATGAAGAAGACTTAGAAGCCGTACCCGCAAATCCGCCAACAGTCTCTTTAGTGGCGGAAACAGATCCACGATTAAAGACGGCAACAAGGCGGCTAGAATCGAGAATGCCGGCAACACCTCCTGCAGAATAGGCCGCTTGGATATTTCCAGAATTATAAGAAGCAGAAATTGCTGTCCCGCCCATAGCGTAGCCGACAATACCACCGGCATATTGAGAACTCGCTTGAACAATCGCTGCATTGTGGACATTTTCAAAAATAGTCTGTTTGGCATATCCGGCAATACCGCCAACAGCATAACGGCCTTGTATGTTGCCTTCAACCGTCAGATTCTTGATAGTCGCTCCGCTGAGAGCGCCAAAGAAACCGACATATAAAGTATCACTGTCAATAGAAATTCCTGAAACAGTATGTCCTTGTCCATCAAATGTTCCACTGAACGGACTTGCCACAGGGTAGACCCTTGAACCCGAACCGATAGGAGTCCACGATGTCCCAGAACTTACCGCAATATCATTCGCAAGCGCATAATATTTATTCATATAACTGTGACGCCCTAAATTCACAGAATCAGCAAAGGCCAAAAGCTCCGCTTCCGTTGAAATTAAAATCGGATTTTCAGCGCTCTCTCCAGGTCCGCTTGAAAGCGGCACATACGAAGAAGATGATGAACTACCCATATCTGATGAAGATAGATCATCGCCTTCACTTGAACTCGACGAATTGCTGGAACAGGCTGCAAGCCCTAAAACAAAGCTCGCAGCAACGATCATCGCTTTTGTAATGATACCCTTTAACATTTCCGAATCCCTCTCTTATTGACAATAATCTAATCTTTTTTCAATAATAGAGACAAATTTTTCTTGCCAAGAGCATCGAGCCTTTCTGCCAAAGTTTTGCGAACTTCCTTGTCCAACAAATGAATTTCAGCCTTGTAGCGGGTCAAATAAGCCGAAAGCCGGTCAAATTCGCCCATTGTGATAAGCATATTCACATAGTCCGGGCTCACATACACACTCAGCCTGAAGCGTTCGTGGGCATCCAGCAATTCTTCCTTCCGCT
>JALNVO010000080.1 GCA_023231365.1 Fibrobacteraceae bacterium
ACCGGCTTCTCGTTGTTGCGGTGTCACGTTGTTCCATCCTCACCCCTGCGGGGCCGGCCTAGAGTCCGGCTCTTCGAACCCTGACGTTCCCTGGAGGGAACCGGCTTCGCGCCATAAAAATTGAGTTTTTAGAGGTGTCCATAACAAGCATTTCACCATACTTACGCAGAATCCATTTTAAAATTTTAAAGTAATCCCTTTTTCAGAATATTTTAAAATATATGAAAGCACTCCACTTACCAGTAGCGATTTTATGCGCGGGCCTTCTTTCTTCGACTGCAATAGCAAAACCCGCACCGCCATTCCCCATCAATAAAACACAGCAAGATAGTTCGATCCTCACTTATTACAACCGGGGCGACGAATTCTATTCCTACAAAGAAACCACAGATGGCTATCTGCTGATTGCAGATTCGCTAGGCAATTTCTATTATGCCGATGAAAACGGTAAAATCTCAGCCTATAAGGCACACAATCCGGAATTAAGAACGACAAAAGAAAAAGCATTCCTTGACAGTTTAAATAAAGATTCCATCAAAGCAAGCCACTACCAAAACTCAAGTAAAAAAAAGCGCCATCCTCACGGCAACCTACAATTTATGAAGAATGAAAGCAGTTCCATGCTGCGCAATCCGAGCGCCGACGACTAGTCCATCGGCACCAAAACGTTCTTGATGATCCTCATAAATCACTGTGGAGCCACTTAGAAGGTTGAAATAGCAAACAAAGTCCGCATAATGATTAACGCACCTTATCCGTAAAAGGTTTCATGAATTTATTGTGGAGCTTCGACAGCAATAGAAGAGCGAGGATAGACCCCACAAGGCAACAGAACATATCTGTCTGTGTATCCCATATATAGCCCTGCGTACCCAAAAAAGCTTCCGTATCCGTTGGATTTGAAAGCGAAGCCACCCATTCAATAATTTCATAAAAAGCGGAACATGCAAGCGGTACGCACACGGACAAAAATCCGAGCCACTTGCCGGGCTTAATCGGACTTGTCCGCAGCAAGACTTCGCGCACATAAATCGCCGGGCCAAAGCCCTGCATCAAATGCCCTATCTTGTCATAATTATTGCGGGTCCAACCAAAACAATCTTCCATCCAGAATCCCAGCGGCACTTTGGCATAAGAGTAATGACCGCCCAACATAAGGATTATCGCATGCACCGCTATGAGCGTATAACAGAGGTTCGTCAATGGAAATTTCTTATATGTAAAAAGAAGAATCGGGAACGCCACCATAAAAGGAAACACTTCAAGTACCCAAGTAAGCCGAGTGTCTTGCGGAGATATTCCGGACCAAATCCAGAATGCGACAACAATAACCAACAAGAAGAGAGGATATTTTTTAGATTCCATAAGATGCTCCAATAAAAGAACTAACTCTACGGCAAGAAAATTTAACGGGATAAAAGTAAATAAAGAACTCCTCTAAAAATTGTTCTGAAAAAGAGAAGATGAACGAAACCGAGTAAAACCGCGAACGATAGATTCTCAAATCAAGTACACGGCAAATCCTGCGGTGAATTTGTCGAGGTTTAGCGTTTCCATTTCGCCTTAGTCATATAACCTAAGCAAGCCCAGTTGTGAAGCGCCCCACCTGCATTCATCTATGAAGGATCAGGGGCTCTCCCTGAAAGGATCGTTTTGTACTAAGCGCTGAAGCGCAAGCGTCTCTCTTCTTACTCAGTCCCGCTTGATTCCACAACCAGCAAACTTTTTTCATCTATTTTTAAAGCGAGAACTTCGGCATACGAAGCAAATGCGTCATACAATGCGGCCATTCCTCATCATAATGAGTCACTAGAATAATCGTCGTTTCTTTGGAAAGAAATTCCAGCAAGCCAAAAAGGCGATCGCGGAAATCGGCATCCATTCCTTGGGTCGGTTCGTCAAGGATAAGGGCTTTCGGCGGACGGATTGCTGCGCGGGCAATAAGTACCAGACGGCGTTCCGTAGCAGAAAGCGATTCAAAAGAACGCTCTGGATTATTGAAACCGAATTTGGCGAGCCAGTCTTTAGCCTTGCCGACTTCTTCCCACGATGGAGGCGTAAACAATCCGAGGCCCGCTGTGTAACCTGTGCAAATAACCTCGGCAATATTTAATTTTTCGCGGTACTGAGTAGCAAGCTCCGGAGAAAAAAATCCAATTTGAGCCTTGTGCTCCCATATATTCAATCCATTGCCAGGCTTCTTTCCAAATAAAGTAATATCATTGCCATACATTTGTGGATGATCCGCAGAAAGGATTGCAAGTAGCGTACTTTTGCCCGCTCCATTCGGGCCCATTACCACCCAATGTTCCCCTTTTTTCACTTGCCAAGTGAGATCGTTCAGCACGTTTGTCGAACCATAACGCACGTGTACATGCTTTAAGTCAAAAAGAACTTCACCGGTGCTTTCAGGCTTATTCAAAATTTCCACAGCGTATGTCATGAGTTTTTTTTCAGCAGGAGTATCCATAGGCATTTCTTTTGGGAGCTCCCCTGTATATTCCGAAAACACGCCATTTTCATAAACGAACGCAGGTATCTTTGGGAAAAGCTCCTCTTTGCGCTGGAGGCCGATCACCATTTTTACGCCGGTTTCTGCCATTTTCATTACAGCAATCGCTAAGCGAACGCGGTATTCCGGGTCCAAACCGCCATAAAGATCGTCGAAAAGGATGTAATCGGGCGATTCCATCCAAAGGCGTGCCAAAAGGATGCGGCGGAGTTCGCCATTTGAAAGACTCAAAAGTTTCACTTTAAGCACAGTTTCAGGCAAATTCGCCATCTGAAGCGCAGATTCCAGGCGGTCGGGATCTGTAGGCGCAAACGGATCATCTTCTACATAGTGTTCCGAATTCAAGAAAAATTTTGGTTTGAGAAGCAAATCGCGCACGCGCGGAGCATCATCATCGCGGAGGCTGATAAACCTCTGCTGCCAAAAAGGGGCAAGAGCCCGCTGGATACGGCGCTGAATTTCCGTAGAAGAAAGGGCGACTTTTTCATGCTTTTCGGCAAATTCGCGGAGAACTCTTGATTTACCGCTTCCCACAGCACCAATCATTTGAATTTGCGGAAATTTTTCGAGGAGGGAATCAAGAGTCGCATAAATCATAGCCCAAAGATAGCTAGTTCAAGAGTCTTTTGTGGGCTATTTTCGTGAATTTTGTAGTTTTAGAGCAACTATGAAACGCCTATTTTTTTTCATTCTTTTAGCGGCAGTTTTTGCCCAAGCAAGGATCTCGCTAGAATATGACCGTGACCGCATCGATGCGGGTTCCTCTTTTGAATTGAGAGTCGTCGTTCCCTTGCGCGAGCTCGCCGAGCCACGTGACATCCCAAAGTTCGCACCTTCCAACGGATTTTCCCTCAGGGGAATGGATTCCACGGACACGCAAGTCCAAGACTTCTTTGGCCGCGGTTTTTCCGTACGCAAATACAACTTTAAACTGACTGCGCCTAAAAAAACAGGGCGCAGCATTGCCGGCATACTTACTTGGACAATTCAAGGCACCGAATATGAGCTCGCACGCCCGGAAATCTCTGTACAAAAATCCTTTGACGATGCCGCTTTAAGCGTAGCGCTCACACCGAGCAAATATACCGTCTACGAAGGCGAACAACTCTCCGTAACGCTTTCGCTCCATACATATGAGCACTTCCAAGGAAATCTCGCCGCGCTCAATATGGACTTGGGAAATGACTTCATTGCACACCGTTCCGACCTTTCCAACCTTCAATTCACCCGCGTTCCAAACGCGCCACAAGAGTCGGAGGCAAGCGCAAAATTCGCCTGGCTCTCCCCTGTAAAAACAGGAACCGTTTCGATACCCGCCTTTAAGTTCAAATACACCAAGATCGGCGCCCCGAAAGTCGTTGAAGAAAATAAATCCAGCGGCGGATTTTCAATGAGTTTCAAAAGTATCCGCCAAGAGCCCATTGATGCAGAAGCCTCTACCGTTCCCATAAGAATTAATGTACTCCCGCTTCCCACGGCAAACCGTCCGGACAATTTCTCCGGCATGGTCGGCGATTACTCTTTTACCGCTTCGTTTGACAAGGATTCTCTAAAAGTCGGTGAAGCTCTTACGTTATCTGTACTAATTAAAGGCGATGGAAAACCGGGCACGATTACCGACCCTGAACTTCCGAATCTTTCGGACTTCCGCTCTGTGCCCCCCGAAACCGACATCAACAAGAATGTGGTTCAAGGCAAAGTCATTACGAGCAAGAACATCCGCGTATTTCTCTACCCCAAAAAGAAAGGCGAATTTGAAATACCTGCGATTACTTACACTTGGTTCGACCCAAATCAAAAAAAGTACAAGAGCAAAACGCAGGGACCATGGAAAATCAAAGTGGAAAAAGGCGATGGGAACGCGACCTACGCATCTGACATTCCCGCGCCACAAGCCGCACAAAAAGAAGACATCGAAAATTTAGGAAGCGACATTCGCTATATGCACAATTTGAGCAACATAAAAATTGAAGTCAAGCCTTTCTACAAAAGCGCATTATTCTGGATGCTCCTCATCCTGCCTATTATTTTGTATATAATATTCTGTGCATTTATCCGCCGCTACCGCAAAAATTTGGGTAACGCTGCACTTGTCCGCAAAGCAAAAGCACAGGCAAACCTCAAAAAATACACGACACTTGCCAAAGAAGCATTAGCCAAGAATGACGGCAAGGCATTCTATGCGGCACTCGAAAATGGGCTTGTCGGTTACCTTTCCGACCTTTCAAACCTCGAATTCCGCGGAATGACAAAGGACTTTTTCAGAAAGAACTTAAACGACCTCGGACTTACCGAAGACAAAGTAAAGCAAGTATCCGACTGGATGGAAGCCTGCGCATTCGCACGATTTGCCCCATCCGAGCAAACCGCCGTAGAGCGCGAAGATGCGCTCCAGAAATTCGAAGCCCTTTGTAATACGCTGGAGATTTTAAAATGAAACGTTTCATCATTTTTCTCGCCATTTTAACAGCGTCACTTTTTGCTACACCGGAATGCAATTCACTCTATACTGGCGCAGCCGCTTATAAAGCAGGAGATTTCGCCACCGCTGTAGACGCCTGGCAAACATGCGTAGACAACGGATACAAAAGCGGCGATCTCTATTATAACTTAGGGAACGCCTACTTCCGCGAAGGACGCTTGGGATTCTCCATCCTCTATTACGAAAGCGCCCTCAGACTCGACCCCACCAACGACGACTACTTGCATAACTTAAAGTATGTCCAAACAAAGACAAAGGATAAAGTAGCGAATGCAGATGAAGAAGAAAATCCGATTCTTACATTCTTCTTCAAAGCACATCACTTTCTATCCCTAAAGCAACAACTCTATGCAATTCTCATTCTTATATGGGCAATCATTGCGCTCTGCGTTATGCGCGTACTCTCCGCAAATCCAAAAACAAAAAATGCACTCTACATTTGCGTGTTCCCGGTAGCATTCCTCTTAGGCCTTACCGGGATCAGTGCGGGCTATAAAATTTATATGGAAAATACGAACTCCAAAGGAGTCGTTACTGCAAAGAGTGCAGACATTACGAGTGGCCCTGCGGACAGCTACCAAACGCTCAATATGCTTTCTGAAGGCACAGAAGTCCAAGTCCTCGGCGTTAAAGACGGCTGGGTCCATCTACAGCTCGGTTCGCAGGTCAACGGATTCGCCAAAATCAGCGAAGTTGGAATCGTAAAATAAAATTCCATTTTTCAGCACAAGTAAAGCCTGGAAGATGATAAACTTTCTGCATTAGCCCGTTGCTGAGTACCGAACCATTCCAGACCTTTCTTTGGAACCACAAAATGACCAGAAATACAGAATCCCGCAGATCCTTAGGACCTGCGGGATTCTTTTTGGAGGGGAATATTACGTTACTTCTTCTTTTTCGGACTCGGCATAAAGGGACTTGAAGCTTCTGCCGTTTCTGTTTTGGCTATCGTTGCATCCTCTTGGCGCACCACCACAGAATCCTCCAAAGAAAGACCCTTTAAGATCTGAACACTCACGCCATCGCTAATTCCCGTCTTTACCGGGCGGAAAGCCGCTTTGCCGCTCATATTCATCCACACATTGCTACCCGAAATCTTTGGCGAAGAGCTAGAACTCTTCTTCTTAACGCCGCCCTGGCCGCCCCCACCTCCCATCAATCCCGGAGGAGGACCAAAATCATCATCATCCTTAGGCACCGTCTTTGTAGAATCCGGACGCGGCATATCTTTCATATCCATCATCGGAGTACCATCCGCAGGCGTAAACTTGATGGCCGCAACAGGCACACTAATCGCATCCGTCACTTCTTCCGTGATAATCGTGCAAGTCGCAGTCATTCCCGGAAAGAGCTTCAAATCGGGGTTGTCTGCGCTGATCACTACAGAATACGTCACCACGTTCGATGTCACTGTCGGATTCAAACGCACATCCACAACTTGTCCTTTAAACGTATCGTTTTGATAAGCGTCAACAGCAAATTCCACTTTCTGGCCTTTCTTGACAGCACCAATATCCGCTTCATCTACATCAGCCATAACGCGCATTTTGGTCAAATCCTTAGCCAAAATAAAAAGGGTCGGAGCACTCATAGAAGCAGCCACCGTTTGCCCCACATCTACCGAGCGTTCCAAAACAATGCCATCAATTGGGCTCTTGATAATGCAATAGCTCAAATTCAACTTGGCCTGTTCCACTTCGCTGTTGCTCTTTTCCATCGCGAGCTTTGCAGAATTCATCTCGTACTCAGTAGTTTCCAGATCGACCGCACTCGCGCTGTTCGTTTCCGCAAGCTTTTTGGTGCGCTCATAAACAGAAAGCTTGTGTTCGTAATCCACCTTTGCCGAAGCCGCTGTCACTTGCGCTTGGTAAAGTGTCGCTTGCAATTTGGAACGATCGAGCTCCGCGATCACCTGGCCTTTTTTAACTTTAGAATTAAAGTCCACGTAAATTTTGCTGATATCGCCCGAGACCTGCGTACCCACATCAACGGTATCTACCGGGCTGAGCGTTCCTGTAGAGCTTATCGTGGTGCGAATCGTCGCGAGTTCAACCTTTTCGCTCACCATCACGCCCACCTCCGCAGATTTGGAGGGAAGCACAAAACGAATGACCACAAAAGCGACAACAGCTAAAGTGAGGATAATAATAATCCATTTTTTCTTATTCATCGATACCTTCCCATATAAAGGTCCAAAAGACTGCGGGTCAAGATACTCGTATATTTTGCCTGGGTGAGCACACTTTTAGCACTTTGCAAATTATTTTTTTGTTCTAAATAATCCGTATAAGTAATAGAACCGGCATTGCGCTGTTCAGTTGCCACAGCAAACGCGTCCGCCGCCGCTTCCACTCCGGCAATTGCCGCAAGCCAAGAAGCGTCTGCAGCTTCTGCCTGCAAATAAAGCTGTTCCATATTATTTTCAAGAGTCTTATCCGTTTCGCGCTTGGTCACTTGGGCTCTTTCCGCTTCCACTTGGGCAGAGAGCACTTTTGCCTCCGTCGTTCCTCCGTCTATAATCGGAATATTCACGCCCAAAGTAAGGCTATGCGTGTAACCATCCTTCATTTGATCTGCGTAGCTATCGGATTCCCACGCTTGAAAGCCCGTCGTCGCCTGAGCACCAAGCGTGACCGAAATGGAACTGTTCTTGTGCGCTACGGACAAATCCTTTTGAGAAGCGAGTATGGATAAACTATCTGAAGCAAGCACCGGATAATGTTTGCGGGTTTCAGAAAGAACAACTTCAAAGGAAGGAATCTCGCCCATATCCGTTGGCGAGGCATAATTCGCCTCGGGCGCATTCAATTCCAAGGAATCGGTACGGGGCATCTCCAGAATCTGGCGAAGCGTTGTGCGTTTGGAGCGTTCTGCCTGTGCAGCAGAAATCGCAGAAACTTTTGCTCTTGCCGCATCAGACTTGGAAAGCGAAAACTCACTTTTAGTAATCGTTCCAGCATCGAACAAGCGGGAATTGTAAGCTACCAGAGAATCCGAAAGAACAAGCGCAGAATCCGCCGTTACTTTATCTTCCATCGCAGCCAAAAGAGCCACAAAAGCGTTCATCGCCGACTCTTCCACATTGAGCGCCGCAAGTTCCGTATTGTACTTGGAAGCCTGCAAAGAAAGCTGCTTGCTTTCAATGTTCAGCCCGGTCGAACCCCCGTTCCAAAGCGTATAAGAACCCGTGAGCCCCAAGCTCAAACGGTAATGATCCTGCGACGCATCGTTAAGAGGACTATCATAAAGAGTCTGGTTAATGCTCGCCGAGACTGTCGGATTCCTGGAAGTCTTTGCCGTTTTCAAAGAAGCTTCCGAAGAACGTTCCGAAAGCCTAGCACTCTCCATATCAAGGCTTGACGCACGAGCCCGTTCTACGCAATCCTTAAGCGAAACCGAAGCTGCCGTAAAAGCAGAGGTTGTGCACAAGGCAAGCAAGCAAAAAGTCCATTTCAGTTCTTTCACATACTTTTGATGTTCAAGAAAGCCATTGCGTTGCATTTTTTGGAACTTTTCAGGTCGAAGGAACTTCTTCCGCAGTTTTTTTCCTCTGTTCGCGGAGTTGATCGCGTTCATAGGCATCATTCGACCGGCAAATCGCATAAGAACCGAGCCCGCAAGCAAGCGGAATAAAATAAATGGAGAAGCTCTCAAAAATGCGGGACTTGCGGCCAATGCCTATTACGGCAAAGATAACAGCAAGGCAAAATCCGATCCACGCACCCACGCGGCCCAGATAGCGATTGCGGCGCTCCCGTCCGCGGATACCATCCGCAGGCTGCAAAGCGTCCGTAGTAAAGTGCGTAATAATAAACGCACCCACTATGGCAAACATCGTTCCAAAAATAAAGCGAGCCCAAGCCGGCATATTCTTGCCGAGCCTCGAAATTCCAAATGCGTGGATCAAAAAGCCTACAAGAGCAAAACCGACTAGAATTTTCGTCACTGTCGGGCTCTTGAAAGTATCATCGAGACACCAATTCACGAAATGCTCGCAATTATTGCCATAGAGGTAATAGGAGCGCTCGTACAAACGTTTCTTGGCGCGGGCCACAGCCGCTTCGCCCGAAAACTTCGCGTGAGGATGTTCCACGACACGGAAACCATGCCCGTCACAAAAACGCTTCATGGACGTTTTGACAATGCAGCCATAGCGGATAAGGCCGGGAAGCTTCAAGATATCATCCGTTGAAAGCGTACGGGCCATTCCAGAATAATGAATAACCTTACCGCCGCCAATATAAAGGCCGTGATGGTTGAATCCCGTGCGAGGAGATTCCAGATGAGCCCCTATCGGCGGCTCTGGGAGTTTGGATTCGTCGATAATCATAAACATAATATAGAATGAAAAAGAGGCCCAAGCATCAACTTGGGCCTCTTAAATGGACGATACTGGATTTGAACCAGTGACCTCTGCCGTGTGAAAGCAGCGCTCTAAACCAACTGAGCTAATCGTCCAAAGCTGCCCAAAAATATAAAAGCCCAAGCTTTATGTCAAGGCAAGCTATAAGTTAGAGGTATTTATCCTCGGCCTTGCGGAGAATATCGAGGAAATCGATTTGAGTCTTAGCCTCGATCAAATCCTTGCGAACCACGCCATCGGCCAAAATACGGCTAACGGACGAAAGAGCCTTCAAATGCGGCCCCACGGTATTGCCCGGGCTCACGATTAAAATCAAAAGATGGACCGGCTCGCCATCCAAAGCGTCAAACTCAACGCCTTTAGCAACGGTCGCCGCGACCATACACATGCGGTCCACATAATCAATCTTCGCATGCGGAACAGCCAGACCGCAACCAATGCCCGTAGAACGCGTTTGTTCACGCTTCCAAACGGCCTCGAAAATCTCGTCGTGGTGTTCCAGCTTATACGCCTTGCAAAGAGTATCTACCAATTCATTGAGAATCTGTTCTTTCGTAGTACTCTGCGAATTGATAATCACGCAATTATCTACAAATCTTTCAGAAAGACGCATATAGATTCATCCTCGTTATTTTACTGAATTTTAGCAAAAAAAAGGCTTTTTTGCGTAATTGTGAGATAAAAAGCAGAGTTACGGCAAAAAGCGCCATTTTTAAGCAAATTTTACCGTTTTTAGAAAAAGGGAACTGGCCATCGCAACAGTTTTATACAAAATTGTAACTTTTTTGCACTTATTGAACAACAACAAACCGGATTCGATACATCCCAAATTCCCGAGTCGCCTAACGATATAGTTGGAAGCATCCGCCATTCTCCGACCACTGGGCGTACAGGCTGCCGCCATCGGCACCGGCGCTCACACCGGCATAGGTGCCGCGGCCCTCCATCCCGAGGAAGCCCGCCTCGTAGCCGGAGGACACCTTCAGCGCTTCGTCCTCGCCGCTGCTCAGTTCCGCGAAGGCCCCCGCATAGGCCGTGGCCCCCAGGTAGTTGCCGTAGCCGTCCCAGTACTCGCTCCCGCCCGCCTCGACGCCAGCGCAGGCCGCATAGTCGTCCCCGTCCTTGGTCCCTACGCAGGCGCTCCCGTCCACGCCCAGCGAGTGACCCGAGTAGGAATTGTACGAATAGCCGAGGCTCCCGCTCAAGTTGAAGATGTAGTACTGATAGCTGCCGCTTACCCCGGCATTGAACGAAGTCGAGCCGTCCTGGTTCCAGCTGTACGAGAAAGGACCGCTCTCAAGGCCGACGCTCCAGCCCTGCGAGCTCGTCCACCCTATCGTAAGCAAGCCCGTGTCGAACGAGAACAGCCCCGTGGGGTCCACGTAG